>JAFGJP010000150.1 GCA_016929035.1 Candidatus Auribacterota bacterium
CCTCTAAAAATTGCTTTCTATTACGTTTGGCTGCAAAAAACAAATACTGCGTTCTCGCTTCAAAATCGTCCTCAATCCGCCGAAGGCGGACTGCAAGTACGCTTGCGGATATTTTGAGGCTGTGGCCTTGGCTTGTTTTTTTCTTTTTGCCGAAGGCAAAACACCCTCCCCTCTCTGTGTCCTCTGTGGTTAACTTATGAATTATTCATGCGTAGCACTCCTTCTAAAATCGGCAAGAAAAAAGAATTCTTGCCATAAGCTTGCCTGTGCAATAAAATTTTACCCACTGTCATGTGACATGATTGATATTCTTCAAAGAAACAGAGCTGCAGCGATTCCATAATCTCGAGGAAGCGAGGATAAGAAATGGATGTTGATACATTTGTTTTCAAAAATGGCGCGAGTCTTGTTTATCATCCTATGCCGAACATGGCGTCCGTTTCCGTGGGCATCTGGGTCAGGACAGGCTCCCGCTATGAAAAAGATGACACGAGCGGCATCAGCCATTTTTTAGAGCATTTGTTATTTAAAGGAACGCGTTCGCGCTCAGCCCTTCAGATTTCCCAGGAGATCGAAGGCATAGGCGGCGTTCTGAACGGATTTACATCAGAAGAATATACCTGCTATTACGTCAAAGTGCTGAAGCATCATATCGGGAAAGCCATAGATATCCTTTTTGACATGATTCTTCATCCGCTTCTCAAGCCCCGGGATATTGAAAAGGAAAAGGGGATCATCATGGAAGAGCTCAACATGTATCTCGATATTCCTTCACATTGCGTGGAAGATATGCTTTCTGAGATCATGTGGCATGATCATCCTCTAGGAAGAAGGATACTTGGCCGGCCGGCGACCATACGTTCGATGAACAAGCCAAAAATTATTCAGTACATGAAAAGGAACTACTCTTCGAGCAATATCGTCATAGCCGTAGCGGGGCAGGCATCTCTGCAAAGGTTAAAAGATATGATCGTCCCGTACTGCAGCCGTCTTTATCCGGGAAAGCAGGCAGAATTCAGATCTTACTCCATCCGGCAGAAAGAGCCGTGCCTGAAGCTCGAAAACAAAAAAATCGAGCAGACGCACCTTGCCATGGGATTTAAGGCCTGCAGCCGGCTTGATCCGGACAGGTATAAGGCCAAGCTGCTCAGCGTGATTCTCGGGGGAAACATGAGTTCGCGGCTTTTTCAGCAGGTAAGAGAAAAGCACGGGCTTGCCTATGCGATCAACTCGCATCTGAACCAGTACGTTGATACGGGCTCCTTTGAAATACAGACAGGGATTAAGAACAGGAATGCCCGTCAGGCGGTCGAGCTGATTGTCAAAGAGCTTAAGAAAATCAAGAAGCAGGCTGTTTTGAAAAGCGAGCTGCAGATGGCCAAGGAATATGTCATAGGGCAGATCATGCTTTCCATGGAAAGCACAAAGAACAGCATGATCCAGATAGGGGAGAACATGACGACGTTAGGGAGAGTCATACCCATTCAAGAGACTCTCAGCCAGGTCCGCCGGGTCAAGATATCGGATATCCAGGAAATGGCTCATCATGTTTTCTCCTCGGAAAACGTCAATGTGGCTATGATGGGGACCTGTCCGTCAAAAAAGTTTATAAGAGATGTCATGCTGAACATCTAGCCTGAATATTTCATAAACACAAACGGACATAAGCCGCGCTGAACCTCACACGGGTCAAGAAAGAGTCCTGGAGCTATGAAACATTCAGGCTGGAGGGCGAAAAACAGGGGAAAGAAAAAACTCTTGACTTAAAAAAAATAGTCTATAAAATCTATAGGAAATATAGGATATGTTTAAACTGTCAACAAAAGTCAGATATGGCATGAGGGCCATGATACGGATAGTGTCTTCAGAAAAGGGCAAAGGAGCTGTGTCTCTGAATGAAGTGAGCCGCGAGGAAAATATTTCCCTGAAATATCTGGAAGGGATCGTAGGGCTTTTGAAAAAAAATGGGCTAGTGGCTTCTGTCAAAGGGCCGAAGGGCGGGTATGTCATCGCACGGCCAAAGGATAAGATCTCTCTTCTGGACATTGCTAGAGCCCTTGAGGGGGAAGTCAATTTTGTTGACTGCTGCGGCGAAGATTTCGACTGTGAGAGAAAAAAAATTTGTACGACTTATGAGACATGGTACGAGCTGAGCTCCATGTTACAAAAGCAGATGGAATCCATTAAATTAAGCGAACTCGTAAAGAAAGCTGAAAACAGTCAGCAGAAAGCGGAAAGCAAAAGGAAAAAGGGACTGTAATAAATAAGGTGATTTGAATGAATGAAAAAAAGTATAACAGGATAGAGACTCTCTCGCTTCATGCCGGACAGGTGCCTGATCCGTCAACCCTTTCAAGGGGTGTGCCCGTCTACAGGACATCATCTTATGTTTTTAAGAATACCGAACATGCGGCCAGACTTTTCAGCCTTAGGGAACCGGGCAATATCTATACGCGCCTCATGAACCCGACGCATGATGTCCTTGAGAAAAGAGTTGCTGCTCTTGAAGGCGGAGCTGCAGGCCTTGTGCTCTCTTCCGGAACATCAGCTATTTATTACAGCATCATCAATATCTGCCAGGCAGGAGATGAGATTGTCTCTGCCAGCAACCTTTATGGCGGGACATATACGATGTTTAATAACATACTGCCCCAGTTTGGGATCAAGGTGAGGTTTGTCAGTACGGAGGACCATGACGAGGTGAAGAAAGCTGTCAATCAGAAGACAAAAGCACTTTTCGCGGAGACCATAGGAAATCCGTCACTTGAGGTCTCGGATATAAGAGCCCTTGCGGAAATAGCGCACAGGAGCAATATTCCTCTTATCGTTGATTCGACTTTCACAACACCTTATCTTCTCTGTCCGATTGAGCATGGCGCAGATATTGTCTGTCATTCTCTCACAAAGTGGATGGGCGGCCATGGTACAGGGATAGGCGGCATAGTCATTGATTCAGGAAAGTTCGACTGGTCAAAAGGTGATTTTCCACTGCTCAATGAGCCTGATGAAAGCTATCACGGCATACGTTATACTAAGGATCTTGGTGAACTCATACCGATTGCTTTTATCCTTCGTATGCGCTTGGTGCCTTTAAGGAACCTTGGAGCATGCTTGTCTCCTGATAATGCATGGATGTTCCTTCAGGGAATAGAGACTTTGCCTCTCAGAATGCAGAGGCATTGTGACAACGCTCTTCAGGTGGCGGAATTTTTATCAAAGCACCCGAAGGTCTCTTGGGTCAATTATCCCGGGCTTCCAGGACATCCGACATACGAAACAGCCAAAAAGTACCTGAAAAAGGGTTTTGGAGGCATGGTCGTCTTTGGCATCAAGGGCGGCAGCCGCTCAGGAAAGAAATTTATCAATTCTCTTGAGCTTTTTTCTCATCTGGCCAATGTGGGCGACGCCAAGAGCCTGGCTATTCATCCTGCCAGCACAACACATTCTCAGTTAACAGAGGAACAGCAGGAGCAGGCTGGTTTTAGTCCGGAACTTGTCCGGCTGTCAGTGGGCATTGAACATATTGATGATATACTGGTTGACCTGCAACAGGCATTGGAAAAAGCTTAAATTGAGACCCAAGACACCAGGCTATAGATGATAAGTTCTAACTGGTTGTTGTCTTGAGTGTTGTGTCTTTTCTCATTTTTCTTCAAATTTTCCGGCAATTCTGCTATTCTTTAGAGTCTTGACCTGAATATTTCACGAGTTTTGGTGAAATGTCCGGATTAAAGAGAAAAGAAGGGGATTACAGCTATGATTCCAGAATTTGAAGTCATTGTTCCGGCTTGCGGAAAAGGGAAAAGGTTTGAGGCTTCTATTCCCAAGCAGTTTGCCTCTGTTGAAGACGTTCCTATTCTCATACATACCCTGAGACAGTTTGCCGGGATAAAGGAGCTCTATGGCGCTGTTGTTGTCTGTGATCAGGAATATAAGACCTATGTGGAGAGCCTCCTGAGAAAATACAACATCTCTTATGTAAAGAAAGTCGTTACAGGGGGTGAGAGAAGACAGGATACCGTCTACAACGCTCTTCGCTATCTTACACTAAAAAAAATTGTCGTCATCCATGATGCTGTGAGGCCTTGCGTGACAAAAGACATTATCATCAAAGGCATTGAGTATGCTGAAGAATTCGGCGCGTCATGCGCTGCTCTTCCGGCTACACAGACTATTGGCAAAGTCAAAGATGGATTCATCGTGGAGAATCTTGAAAGAAATCTCTGTTGGGTCCTTCACACCCCCCAGGTCTTCAAGTACGGCGTTTTGATCAACTCTTACGAAAAAGCCCATAAAGAGCATTTTGTCGCAACAGATGATACACAGGTGGTTCTCCATTACTCAGGACAAAAAATAAAAATATACAAAAGTAACGAAGAAAACATCAAGATCACTTACAAAAGGGACATTGATGCCATTGCAGCATATTTTAAAAAAACGAATTCATGACTACTTGGCAGGGAACGGTTATGCCTGATGTGAAAAAAAGCAGCGTTCGTGTTCGTTTTGCTCCCAGCCCGACAGGTTACCTCCATATCGGAAATGTCCGCACAGCTCTTTTCAACTGGCTTTTTGCCCGGAAAAGCGAAGCTGATTTTATCCTGCGGATAGAGGATACAGACAGCCTCCGCTCAAGGGAGGATTATGTCGAGTCCATTGTCGAGGACCTTTCCCGGTTTGGCCTGGACTGGGATGAAGGGCCTGATGTGGGTGGTTCTTCTGGCCCGTACCGCCAGAGCCAGAGAATTGGCCTCTACGCAAAGCATCTTGAGGCTTTGCTTAAGAAGGGCTCTGCCTACGAGTGCTTTTGCCTTCCGGAAGAGCTTGATGCCATGAGGAAGGAGCAGGCAGAGCAGGGGAAGACGATCCGGTATTCAGGAAAATGCCTTCATCTTTCAGATGAAGAGAAAAGAAAGCTCAGGTCAGAAGGCCGTCAGCCCTCCTACCGGTTTCGCGTGGAGAACAGACAGGTCGTTGTCAGAGACTTGATCCGTGGCGATGTGACCTTCGACACGTCGACGATCGGAGATTTTATCATTATGAAATCAGATGGATGGCCTTCTTTTCATTTTGCTGTTGCTGTTGACGACGGAGAGATGAAGATCACTCATGTGATTCGCGGAGAAGATCATCTGACAAACACGCCGAAGCATATCATGATCCTTGAATCACTGGGTTTTGATCCGCCCCGGTACGCTCATCTTCCTATGATAATGGGGCAGGATCACCAGCCGCTTAGCAAGCGCCACGGACACGTATCCATACGGGACTATCTGGATGAAGGCTATTTGCCCGAAGCCCTGATGAACTATCTCGCTCTTCTGGGCTGGTCAAGCGGAGACAACCAGGAGATCTTTTCCTCGAGAGAGCTCATCAAGCGGTTTGAGCTGGCCAGCGTAAATAAGTCCGCGGCGGTATTTGACAATAAAAAGCTGGACTGGATCAGCATGCAGCACATGAAAGAGATCCCTGATGTCAAGCTGACTCAAATGGTCATACCTTATCTGAAAGCAGAAGAGGGGCTCTGCAGCAGGAAGCATATCAATGAAGAGATGTTTGACTATCTGAAAAAGATGATCAATGTCCTGAGACCGTATCTTTCAAAGCTCAAGGATATCAATGAATATGCAGACATCTTTCTTTGCCAGCAGGTCAGGCTTTCTGAAGAGGCCGGAGAGATTTTAAGAACTGGGAACGCAAAAAAAATAAGCGAAATTATTCTTGAGAACCTGGGAGATCAGGCGTTTGATGAGAAGGAATTTCACAGCATTCTGAACAAAGTCAAAAGGGAAACAGGTCTTAAGGGAAAGGATCTCTTCATGCCCATAAGAGCAGTCCTTACAGGGCGCCTATCAGGTCCTGAGCTCGTCGAAGTTTTTCCCCTGCTTGACAAGAACGTTATCAGGAAAAGGCTGGAGAGTGCTTTGAAAATCTGACGGATAAAAAACAAAAATCAAAAATGAGGAATTTCCACAACGCTGAAAAAGATAGTTATAAATTTTATCACAGAGAAAACAGTGCCTGCATAATTTTACTATGTACAAAAGAAAGTATTAGAAGCTTCATTAAAAAGCTGGGATATTCGTGTTTTCAGTGTGAATCCTTTATTTCTTTTATAAATCATTGTGCAGAGCACACATTATTTTTGATTTTATGGAGTATTTATGGCTTTACGAATTCACAATACTTTCAGCGGGCAGAAAGAGGATTTTGTTCCTCTTCATGACAACAAAGTCCTTATGTATGTCTGCGGGATAACCGCTTATGATGACTGTCACCTCGGTCATGCACGGGCGTACACGGCTTTTGACATGATCTACCGGTACCTGAAGTTTGCTGGCTATGATGTCACATACGTGAGGAACGTAACAGATGTGGACGACAAGATCATCAATCGTGCGGGCGAACTTTATCCTGGCGAGCACTCACCTGATGATATGAAAAAGTTCTGCAGGGAGATCAGCGAAAAATACTACGCGTCTTTTGTTGAAGACATGAACCGGCTCAATCTTGCCCGTCCTGATAAAGAGCCGTGGGCGACCCAGCATATCGGTGAAATGATCAAGATCATTAAGGGTCTTGTCGAAAAGGATTACGCTTATGCGCGTGAGGGAGATATTTATTTCCGCATCAGCCGGTTCCAGGACTACGGGAAGCTCTCCAAAAGATCATTGGACGAGATGATGGCCGGTGCCAGGGTTGAGGAAGACGTCAGAAAAGAGAATCCTTATGATTTTGCCCTCTGGAAGAGCTCCAAAGCAAATGAGCCGGGATGGGACAGCCCGTGGGGGAAAGGACGCCCCGGCTGGCATATTGAATGTTCGGCCATGTCGCAGAAGCACCTGGGCATGACTCTTGATATTCACGGCGGCGGCCAGGACCTGATTTTTCCCCATCATGAAAACGAGATTGCTCAGTCTGAGGCGTATACAGGGAAGCCTTTTGTCAAATACTGGATTCATAACGGGTTCATAACGATCAACAGAGAAAAGATGTCGAAGTCCCTGAAAAACTTTAAAACCCTGAAGGAGCTTTTTAAAAAGTATCCTGCGCGGGCGATTAAATTTTATCTTATTTCCACTCATTACCGCTCGCCGCTTGATTTCAGTGATGCTCTTATTGAATCGTCTTTCGAAGGGCTGAGGCGCATAGAAAACGCCTTGATGATCGCGGAGAAGGCCATCCCCCGTCCTTTCCTTGAAAAGAAAGAAAGCAGGAAGGACGACCGCATCATGGAAAACTTCACCCAGGCCATGGACGATGACTTTAATTCTGCCAGAGCTGTCGGTCTTCTTTTTGAATCGGTGACAGAGCTTTTATCGCTTCTTCCGGGAAACAACTCAAGCTATGAGAGGATTGCCGGTCTCAGGGAAACAATACTGGCGATCATGGATATCCTTGGGATCATCTATGAGATAAGAAAAGCCAGAAAGGTTGTTTTTGACCCCTCACGAATTATCTCTGATGAGGATATGTCGGTCATCTTGAATAAAGAAGCCATTGAGGATCCTGATGTAGAAGCTCTTCTTCAGAAGCGTTTCAGCTTAAAGAGAAATAAAGATTTTAAAAATGCCGATAAGATCCGCAGCTTTCTTCTTTCGAAGGATATCGAGGTTCGCGACGTGGCTGATGAAATCGAGTGGAGCTGGAGGAAGTAAAAAGTAAGAAGTTAAAAGTAAAAAGTCGAAAGAGAAAGCAGAAAATAAAGAGAAAAGATAAACGATATCCTTTGACAAGCCCAGAGCGGCTCTATGCAGGATACACGATAAAATCGTAAGACAGAAAATAGAAAAAAGAGAGTTTATGGTTGAGCAAGAAGACCTTTGGTATGGTTTGACTTTTCTCATGATGAGCTTTCAGGACAAGATGATGGGAATATTAATCACGGAATTTCACGGTGTAACTCGGATTATCCGCTTTTGCGGATTTTAGGTTTTTTTGCGCAAAGCGCAAAAATCTGTGTCTCCTCCGTGTCCCTCTGTGGTTAACTTTACAATAATAAGCGAAGCGTTCCTTAATAAGAAAGAAAGGGTTTTATGGAGAAAAGAGGGATATTCATAACGTTTGAAGGGTGTGAGGGAGCGGGAAAAAGCACCCAGGCGCAGAAGATATACCAGCATCTGATGAAAAACAGGTTTTCCTCTGTTCTGACACATGAGCCGGGCGGAACGGAAGTAGCGGAAAAAATAAGGGCACTTCTTCTGGACGAGGATTTGGGAGAACCTATCAGTGGAAGGGCGGAGCTTCTTCTTTATTTTGCCAGCCGGGCTCAGCACGTCGAGGGTTTCATCATCCCTGCTCTGGAAAAAGGAAAAATTGTAATCTGCGACAGGTTTTATGATGCTACGGTCGCTTACCAGGGCTATGGACGTCAGATCGACCTTGCAACCATAGAGATGATGAACAGTTACGCCGGCAGGGGAATTTTTCCTGATCTGACCATTCTTATAGATATTGATATCAGGAAAGGGATCGAGAGAAGCAAAAGCAGGAACAAAGCCAAGCTTCTGAAAAAAGAGCTTAACCGCATGGAAAGAGAGTCTATTGAATTTCATCAGCGTGTCAGAGAAGGATATTTAATGACAGCCGAACAGAATAAGGACCGCTTCCGGGTGTTTGACGGAGCTCTTGGAGAGAGTGAGCTTTTTGAAAAAATAAGATCTGAAGTGATGGAGTTTGTCAGGCGCTAGAGCAAAAAGGAGGATCGATGGAAATTGCCACATCCCATCATCCAGTGGGGTACAATAACATCTATGGCCAGGAAAAAGCCGTTGAGATCCTTAAAAGATCTATTGTATCTAAGCGCATTCCTCATTCTTTACTCTTCACCGGTCCGACAGGAACTCAGAAAACGAGCTCCGCTTTCGCTTTTCTCAAGCATCTGAAGTGTACAAATCCCACTCCTGACGGGCCTTGCAATATATGCCGGAATTGTTATCTGTTTGATCATGCCATGCATCCGGATGTCAAGATCCTAGAGCCAAAAAGGAAGGCAAGACGCATTCCCATCGAAGACGTCAAGGCGCTTATCTGGTTCGTGCAGTTGAAAGCTTATATCGGGAAATACAAGATCGGGCTTATCAAGGAAGCGGACAGGCTGACAAAAGATTCGGCAAACGCTCTTTTGAAGATACTGGAAGATCCTCCCAGGAACACGCTTTTTATTCTTATCACGGCGCAGAAGAATGCTCTTCTTCCCACTATCCTTTCCCGGTGTCAGGAGATCGATTTTTTCCCTGTCAGCAACGAGATTGTTACCCGTTATATTCACGACCATGAGCTTCATCATCTGGGGCCTGAAGATTTTCTTGTCATGATGAGCGGAGGGCGGGTGGGGTTGCTGTCACAGGGCAACCTGGATATTATCAAAAGAGACAGGGAGATGATCGAGAGGTCGCTGTGCCTTGCGTTGAAAAAAGATATTCTCGGCCTTCTTGAATTATCTGAAGAAACTTTTATGATGCTGCAGGAGTTTTCTGAAGAGCTTAAAGAAAAGATCAAAGAGCAGGCTCATCAGGAAAGCTATTCAGAGAAAGACGAAGACGAGATGCAGGCGTACATTGAGGGAAAAGTCAGGGAAAGGCTCGATACGTATTTTAATGTCTTTCTCATTTTTCTGAGAGATATTTTTCTCTATCAGACTTTTCAAAAGGCATTTCCTCTCAAAAACCAGGACAAAAGCGATTTGATCCATAGCGTTTCTCTCGTATGGAATACTTATGATATCGAAAGGCGCGTTTCTCTTCTTGAGGATATCAGGAGCCGGATCCTCTCTTATGCCAACCAGAAACTGGCTCTCGATGCGTTTTACTTGGGGCTTTTAACAGGTTGATTCATGAAAAAAGTCATATCAGCGGTGCTTCTGAACATTTTTCTTGTTGTTTCCCTCTTTTCTCAAGAGCTCTCTTGGGAGGACATGAATAGGTCAGTCAGCATGCTTTTTCAGGAGGGGCGCTACAGAGAAGCTTTTTCCCTTGCAAAAGAGGCCTTGAAAAGAGCCGAGAAGACATATGGAGAAGATCATCCCAACGTGGCCACCTCGATGAATATCCTGGCGCTTCTTTTTAAAATACAGGGGAAGTATCCTGAAGCTGAGTTCTATTATCAAAAGGCCCTTGTCATAAGAGAGGATTCTCTTGGAGAAAGACATCCGGATGTGGCTCAGTCTTTGAATAACCTTGCTATTCTTTACAAGGCGCAGGGGAAATATGCAGAGTCTGAAGAGCTTCATAAAAGAGCGCTTTCCTTATGGGAGCGCCTCTACGGCCCGGAAGATCCCCGGATAACCAAGTCTCTCAACAACCTGGCTGTGCTCTACGACTCGATGGGGCGGCCTGATGCTTCTGAGCCTCTTTACATAAAGTCTTTAGAAATAAGAGAAAAAGCCCTTGGGCCGGAGCATCCGGATATTGCCCAGGCATTGAACAATCTGGGAGTGTTTTACAGGGAGACAGGCCAAATCGCCCAGGCAGAAGAGCTTCACAAAAGAGCTCTTTTCATGCGAAAGAAGATTTTTGGAGAGAATCACCCGGATGTGGCTGAATCTTTCAATAACCTGGCTTTAGTCTACAGCGATCAGAATAAGTATGTTGAAGCGGAAGAGTTATATCTGAAATCTGTTCTCATATGGCAGGAAGTCCTCGGAGCAAGTCATCCGAGAGTCCTGTATGTCCTTGAAAACCTCTCGGAACTTTACAAGAAGTCCGGAGACGCGGAAAAGGAAAGAGAAGTTCAGGAGAAGATAAAACATTTACAGAAAAAGCGTTTTTGAATAATATTTCAATCGTTGTATGAAACGGCAATGCTTTGCCTTTGCTAACGTAAGGAAAAAATGTTCCAGAAGAAGATACTTGTGATAGACGATCAGGACGATCTGCGCTTTATCCTTTGCTTTGATCTGAAGAAGCAGGGATATGACGTCCTTTCTGCAAACTGCGGGGAGAAGGGCATTGAATCTGCGAGAGAGAGCAGACCTGATCTGATTATCCTGGACAGGAAGATGCCGTTAATGGACGGCCTTGAGACATGCCGCAGGCTGAAGGCTGATCCTGCAACGAAAGATATACCGGTTTTGATTCTTTCTGGAAAAAGTCAGAGGGGAGAGCTTGACGAAGCTCTTCAAGCCGGTGCAGCGGATTATGTTATCAAGCCATTTCAGTTTGATGAATTGATGAAGAAGATACACGGCATCACGGAAACTGATTCAAAAGGCTGCTGAATCTTTTATCACAAAAAGCGGATTTCCGATTCAATGCATATAGCGAAAGAGAGCAGGGAATTGAACGCAGAAGAGAAGGATAAAGTAGAACCAGCGAATTTCATTCATGAGATGATCGATGAGGATAATGAGAGGAACGTCTATGAAAAGAGGGTTCATACGCGTTTTCCTCC
>JAFGJP010000151.1 GCA_016929035.1 Candidatus Auribacterota bacterium
GAACAGCTGGCTCAGGAGCCGCTGGAGACCAAGGTCTACACGTTGAACTACGCCAAGCCGGCGGATGTCAAGGCGACGATCGAAAAGATTCTCACAGAACGCGGTATGATCAATATTGATGAGCGGGCAGGCCTTCTGATCATTACAGACGTGCCGTCGAAGTTCAAAGACCTTGACCTGGTCATATCGCGCATCGATACGCCGACGCCGCAGGTCCTTATCGAAGGCCAGGTTGTGGAAACGACGTTCGACGATTATGACAAGCTGGGCATCAAGTGGGACTTCCTTGAGGAATACACGGTAGGGTACGGTTCTAAGATGAAACTGTGGGATTATAACAAGACACGCACACAGACAGACACCAATACATGGGGCACGATAAAAGGCGGAACGCGCTCTTATGATTATTATCCGAATAAGGAAGACATAAACTGGAGAAGATACGGCGGGCTGAGTACCTGGAGAGACAACAAGTGGGCTATGTCCGAGACTCTGGACGACACCTCGGATGCAGAGGTCGAGATTGTTTCCAAGGTCGTCCAGACAGCTGTCCTGGAAGCTGGTGCTGCCAATCTGGTTTTAAGCTATCTCCTGAGAGATTCAGGAACAGACATTCTGTCTTCGCCTCATGTTGTGACCACGAACAACGTGGAAGCCGTGATCATGGTCGGCGAACAGTACCCCATTGCCAATTACCAGTTTAACCAGGACACGGGCACTCTTGAAGTCCAGGGTTTTGAATATAAGGATATAGGCATTAAACTGAAAGTGACACCAAAAGTTTCGCCGGATGGATATATCACCATGGTTCTGGAGCCGGAGATCAGCGAAAGAGGAACAAATGTGACCTTCGGCGGTTCTTCAGGAACAACGGTGCCGATTATCAATACAGAGTCTGTGAAGACGACAGTTCTTGTGAAAGACGGGAGTACGCTTGTCATAGGCGGTCTGATCAAACAGCTTGATGATTGGGATAACTCAAAGGTTCGCTTTCTGGGGGATGTTCCTCTTCTTGGGAATTTGTTCAAGCACACGAGCAAAGTCATTAAAAAGAGAAATCTCATTATTTTTATGACGCCGACGATTATTAAGATGGAAAATGCTCTGGATGTCACGGAAAGAAAAGAAAAGGAATACTCCGGAGACAGAGAGAATTTCACGGACAGGCATGATACGATACTGAAGCCGTTTTTGAAAGTAGAATAGGTTAGGTGTCATATATTTTCCGGAGATACGTCGGAAAATGTTTCCCGGAGGATATTGCAGATAAAGGTTTTGGAATTCAGTACAATCTTGTTCCATTACTGTGTTCAGGGACTTTGCAAGTTTTTGTCTCACAGGAGCAGGACGAGACTTATTAGGCTGGCTCTTGCGAGAACCCATGTCCCTGTCAAATACAGCGAAGGGTTTAACCCTCGCATGTCTGTTATTTACTGTCCTCCGTCTCCGGTCGGTGTTTCTGTTGATAATGATTTTTTTACAGCGAAATGCCGAAGCTCTTTTCAGGCAGAGGATCTTTTGCTGGAGAGAATGAACAGGTTTTTGCCTGAAGGATTTACGATAAAAGATTTATGCATGTTGTCAAAGGCAGGCGAGAAGGATCAGGCCGGCAGAGAAATGATTGCAGTCTATGAGTTTCATTTTTTAAGCGATCAGGCAGGTATTGAAGAAAAAGTCAGCGCTCTTCTTCAGCGAAAAGAAATACTTTTCAGCCGAAAGGGAAAAAAAGAAAAAAATGTTCGTCCTTCCATTCATGGAGTGATGGCAAGGCCGGGAGAAAAATCTTTTTCGATTGAAGCCCGTCTTTCTGCCGGCCAGGAAACTTATCTGTCTCCTCTGGATTTTTTGACGCTCTTCTTCAGCGCGGACAATGTCCTCTCCTGTGTAAGCATTACACGGAAAGGATTCACTTTTACTGGAAGCGAGCGCTATGTTTAGAATTCCAAAATTTCTCAAAAGAAAACGTGAAGACAGTGTCGATCCTCAGGAGGACAGGATTGTCATCAATGACGGAAAAGATGTCATCCGCGTCGCGATCATGCGAAAAGGCAAGCTCGATGATTTTTTTGTTCAGGAAAAAAGTCAAAACAGGATAACGGGAAACATTTATAAAGGGCGGGTGGAGAAAATAGTCAAAAGCATCCAGGCGGCTTTTGTCAACATTGGGCTTTCGAGGAACGGCTTTCTTCATATCAGCGATATTCACATGCGAATTATCGAGGATGAAGAGGTTAAGGAAAGAAGAGAAAATTTTGGAAGGAAGCCCATTGAAGACATGCTGAAAGAAGGACAAATGGTCCTTGTTCAGGTGATTAAGGATTACATAGGGACCAAGGGCGTCAGGCTTTCAACAAATATCAGCCTTCCCGGGCGATATATTGTCGTTATGCCGGGATCGATGTCTCAGAAAAGAATATCAAGAAAAATAAAGGACAAAAAGGAAAGGGAGCGCCTGAAAACGATAATAGAGGAGTTCCCGGTTTTCGACAGTGCAAGTGTCATTGTCAGAACAGCTGCAGAAAACAAGAACAGAAAGATCATTCACAGGGACTTGAAAAATCTTCAGAGCCTGTGGGAGCAGATCGGAAAACAATCCGAGCGGGTCACCCAGGTCGGTCTTATTCACGAAGAGCTCGATATAGCCAAGCGTGTCGTCCGAGATATGCTGACGGAAGACATTGTCAGCGTGGTTGTCGATACAAAAGAAAAGTATGACGATATCCAGAAGTTCATAAAAGTTATTGCTCCTCAGATGAAATATCGCATCAAACAGTATAAAGGCGTTCAGAATATTTTTTCAAGATTTGGTATAGAAAAAGAATTCCAGAAAGTTTTCGACAAAAAGATCTGGCTCAAATGCGGCGGATATATCGTGATCGAGAAAACAGAGGCTTTGGTTTCCGTGGATGTGAATACGGGAAGAAATGTGTCCGGGTCGAACGATGAGGAGACTATTTTTCAAACGAACCTCGAGGCAACAGATGAGATCGCAAGGCAGCTCCGCCTGCGCAATCTCGGAGGTATCATCATCATCGATTATATTGATATGAAGGCCCAGAAGCACAGAAGAGAGATTTTCAAGAAGCTTAAAGAGGAGCTTTCGAAGGATAAGTCAAAAACGACGATTTATCCTTTTACAAAGCTCGGTCTTTTACAGATGACCCGGCAAAGGGTCGAAGAGTCATGGGAAAAAACCTTTTTTGACGAATGCCCGCGATGTCAAGGCTCTGGACGGATCAAGTCTATAGCCATGATCACATCTGAGGTCACCGATAAGCTCAAGGCCTTCCTTTCGAGGCAAAGGGGAGTGCTTGCTGTTGTCAGGGCAAATCCGGAAATCATCAATAATCTTATTGCCGACAAGGTGTTCGATGAAATCGAAAGGGAATATAACACAGAGATCAGCTACCTCAAAGACGAAGACCTTGACATAGAAAAATATGAAATCGTACAGAGAGGTTAAAGTTTTAAGTTAGAAATCA
>JAFGJP010000152.1 GCA_016929035.1 Candidatus Auribacterota bacterium
AATTGAAAACAATGTCATTTATATTGTAATAATTCCATAACTCTTCATTTTGCAGATAATTAAGAAAGGATAACCTAATCTGTTAATCGATTGCAAAAACGCGAAAGAAATAAAAGCATCTGTATCGGATATATATAGAAAATGTCATATTCCGATACAGCTGTTCATTTTGAAACACTATGTCAGGACATCAGAATATCAGGATACAAGGAGTGAACGACAAGAATATTATCTGACTCAGAGCATCAGGTTATCAGGATTTCTTGTAAACGATATTGTTGTCTTAATGACCTGTTATCCTGATTCCCTGATATCCATAAGTCTTCTTACACCCGGCCGGCGCTGCCGAGCACATCTTTGTTTTTTCTGACCATCATCTTGATGAGTTCGTCCCGGGCCGGACCGAGATACTTGCGCGGGTCGAATTCATTAGGCTTTTCACTAAAGATCTTCCGTATAACGGCCGTCATAACAAGACGCCCGTCGCTGTCAATATTGATCTTGCATACAGCTGATTTGGCTGCTTTTCTCAACTGCTCTTCCGGAACTCCGACCGCTCCCTGCATCTTCCCGCCGTAGGAATTGACCATATCCACGTATTCCTGAAGCACAGAAGAAGCGCCATGCAAAACAATGGGAAAACCCGGGAGTTTTTTTTCTATCTCCTCAAGAATATCAAAACGAAGCGGAGGAACAGGCTGGCCCGGCTTGAACTTATACGCGCCATGAGAGGTGCCGATGGAAATAGCCAGGCTGTCAACACCTGTTCTGGAAACAAACTCTTCGACCTCTTCAGGCTTCGTATAATGAGACTTTTCAGACTGAACATGCTCTTCAATCCCCGCCAGAACGCCAAGTTCCCCTTCAACAGTCACGTCAAAGGGATGAGCATACCCGACAACCTTTTTCGTCAGAGCAACGTTTTCATCAAAAGACAGATGTGACCCGTCTATCATCACTGAAGAAAAACCGGAATCGATGCAGGACTTGGCCAGCTCAAACGAATCGCCGTGATCCAGGTGCAGAGCCATGGGAATGGGACTTCCCAGCGACTTCATCAACTTAACGGCACCCATGGCCATGTAAGTCAATAAAACCTGGTTCGCGTACGAACGGGCTCCTTTGGAAACCTGGAGGATTACCGGCGAGCGGCTCTGGCTGCATGCAGTTATTATCGCCTGAAGCTGCTCCATGTTGTTAAAGTTGTAGGCCGGAATAGCATATCCACCCTCCATGGCCTTTTTAAACATCTCCCTTGTGTTGACAAAACCAAGGTCTTTATAACTGACTTTTTCCTCTGCCATAGGACTCCTTCCTTTCGCGGTTTGAAGTGATGAGCCACTATTCATAACACAATCATTTTTTGAATTCAATAATAAAATCCCTTTAGCCAAAAAAGGCCTTCCTGATTTCTGAAACGCTGACGTCATCCGTCAACGTCACCCGGCCTATGGCCTTTGGCAATACAAAGCAATTTTTTTTCATCAATGATTTTTTATCAGCTCCCATGACACGAATAAACTGCGAAAAATTTTTTGGCCGGCAGGAGAGCGAAAGGCCGAAAGCCTGAAAAAGCTTTTCTATTCTTTTCACATCATCCGCCCTCATCCATCCCTTTGAAAAGGCAATGCGCGAAGCGATGACAATACCTCTTCCCACAGCCTGACCATGGCTGAGCTTTTTATACTCAGACAGCGTCTCAAAAGCGTGGGCAAACGTATGCCCGAGGTTCAGCACGGCCCTGATCCCGGATTCCTTTTCATCTTTCATAACGATCCGTGACTTAAAGCCAAGGCACCTGCCGATTATTTTTTCCATGAAAGAAGCATCTCTTCTGATTATCAGGGAAGCCTTTTTTTCAAGAAGAGCAAAAAATGATCTGTCCATAATGATTCCGTACTTGACGACTTCCGAGAGAGCGGAACGAAATTCTTTTTCCGGAAGTGTCTTCAGAAGATCAGGGTCCACAAAAACAGCTTCAGGCTGATAAAAAGCACCGATGAGATTTTTTCCTTCCGCCATGTTGACTCCTGTCTTCCCTCCGACGCTGGAGTCCACCTGGGACATCAGGCTCGTCGGCACCTGAATATGGCCGATCCCTCTCATGAAAGACGCAGCCGCAAATCCGGTAATGTCCCCAATAACACCGCCGCCAAAAGCGATAAGGATCGATTTCCGGTCAAATTTCTTTTTAACGAGAAAACGAAAAAGCTTTTGAAGGGAGACCAGGCTTTTTGTGCGCTCCCCCGGAGGAAAGACAAAAAAATCCACGTTATTCATCTTTCTTCTCAGAATCTTCCGGAGCTTCTTGCCGTATAAACGATAAAGATTTTTATCTGTGACAATAAGGGTTCCGGTCGGATTTTTTTTCAACGATAAAATTCTTTCCGGCAGCTCGCTAAAAATTCCTTTTTTAACAACAATCCTGTAGCTCCTGGCTTTCTCTTTAAGTCGGATAGTGATCTGACTCATGTCCTCACAAACCTCCTGTGATAAAATGAACATAAAGAGAAAGGAGCTTTTCTCCGTAAAAAAGAGAAATTACAGCCCCTGTGGCCAGATAAGGGCCAAAAGGTATGCGGCTCTGCATTTTCGCCTTTCCCGCCGCCATGAGAAGCCCTCCGCCCAGAGACCCGACAAGAGAGGCTAAAAAAATTGAAAGAAGTGTCAGCTTGATACCCATAAAGGCACCGAACATGGCGACAAGCTTGATGTCTCCCATTCCCATGGCTTCCTTCCTGAAGATAAGGGTTCCAATAAGAGCAATCAGAAGGAGAATGCCTCCTCCTGTTGCAGCGGACAAAAAAGAAGCAAGGAGCCCCTGGAGATGAGAGGCCTTGCCCTGTATTTCCGGAAGAAGGAATGAGAACAAAATACCGATAACGATTCCCGGAAGACTGATAACGTCAGGGATAATAAAGTACCTTAAATCAATTCCTGTTATAACAATAAGCGAACACAAAAAAATAAAATAAACACCTATGATGAAAAACGCTTTTTCGTAATACTGAAAATGCTTATAAACCATAAGAGTGAGAACCCCTGTCGCCGCTTCAACGACAGGATAGCATAAAGATATCTTTTTCCGACATGATGA
>JAFGJP010000153.1 GCA_016929035.1 Candidatus Auribacterota bacterium
AGCGTCATTGATAAGGATGTTCGCGGGCTTGATGTCCCTGTGAACGATTTCCTTCTCGTGAACAGATTGCAGACCCTCTAAAATCTGCTTGAGTACGCGAAGGATTTCCTTTTCCCCCTTTTTCCTTAAAGCAGGGAATTTTTCCGAAAGGTCCTTTCCGACAAAATACTCCATGGCATAATAATAAACGCCCATCTGCTTGTTGAGCTCATAGATCTCGATAATGCTCGGGTGCTTGATGCGCATCATCACCTTGGCTTCTCTCTTGAACCTTATCTTGAAGGTCGGATCTGCCGAGTACTGAGGGTTGATGACTTTAATGGCGACGATCCTGCCTGTGCCGAGTTCTTTTCCCTTGAAAACAATCGCCATGCCGCCTCTTCCTATTTCACCCAGCACCTGATATTTTCCTATCTTCTGTTTTTCCAGGGGCACAGCAGTCTTGGCTGTCATGACAAGCTTCTGTTCGAACGTCAGCTGCAGATCCATTAGGCTCTTGAGCTTAAGATAGTTATAGCTCAGCGTCACAAAGACTCCAAGAACAATATAAAGCGTGGGCTGGGTAATGCTTAACTTCAGGGCATGGGCATTAAAAAAATAAAACGTCACGCCGACGTAAAGCAGAACAAGGACGGCAACCGCCGGCAGGCTGACATAGGGCTGCCATTTCTTGATAAAAAGAATGGCCGTAAGCATAAGGGCCAGCGAATACAGAAATGTCAGGGTGTCCGGATACTCTGTGACGAACTCTTTAATAAGAAGAGTATTGATGGCATGGAGCCACACGCCCACTCCCGGGATGATGTCTTCAACGGGCACAGTCTTGGCATCGCCGATACCTGTCTCGGTCATGCCAATAATGCAGATCTTATCCTTAAACAGATTGAGATCGATCAGCGGCTTCTCGCCTTTCAGCATCTGCCCGTAGGAATTGACAACATCGACAAAAGAGTAGTGCTGGAATGAATCCACCCAGCGCCCGGCCCAGTTGACGGTCATCTGATAGTTCTCATCGACCGGTATCCTGATCTTATTAGAGATCCTGACCTGGCCTTTTTTGATATCCATATCATCTTTGTCAAGGCCCAGGTATTCCATGACGATGTTGAGGACCAGGTGCCTGTACAGCTTATCATTGTACTTGATAAAAAGAGGTATCTTCCTGACAGTCCCTTCGCGCCTGTCCACGTTGATAAAACCTGTTCCCTTAATGACTTCCTCAAAAGGAGGGTAGACGTTCTCTTTCTCCTGGGCTACGAAAAAGCCCTTATCATCAAAAGTGATCTCGTCAAAAACAAAATGATAGGGCAGAAAGACATTTCCCGCTTTTCCCATGCTCAGGCGAAACGCTTCATCGTCGAGCTTTGAAAGAACTCCTGAGCGCGAGTATTTGTCATAAAGCTCATCCAGCTGCGTTTCGTCAAGTGTCTTTCCGGCTTTCTCGAGATAAAGCCTGAACGAAGGAAAATCGATCGTCGAGATTGACGGTTCGGAAAAAATAATATCAAAGGCGATGATCTTCGGCCTGAACCGGCTCAAGGCGGAGATCAGGTTTCCGTAATGCCTCCTAGGAATGGGAAAGCGGCTTTTCAGCTGGTCAAGGGTGTCTTTGGCTATCTCTATGATCACAATGTCAGGGCTCTGCTTCTGCGGACCCCGCGCTCGGAATCTGAGATCCATTGTGTAGTTTTCGATAAAGTCCGGCAGGTTCAGGAGGGAAAGGATGACGATGCCGACAACAAGAACGAAAACAGCCGTGATCTCCAGGCTGTAGAGTCGGACTTTTTTCTGCAGATCCTCTTTCCAGCTTTTTTTCGGCATCGTATCTGTATTTAAATTACTTTTAAATATTTTACGCGTTAACTGTGTTACAAATCTGACTTTTTACGTTGATTCCTGCTTTCGCAGAAATGACAACATTTGACGATTTACGGAGTGCTGCACTTTAGTGCTCCTTATTCGTTATCCTGTATCTTGTATCTTGAATCCTGTATCTGTTTTTTTATCATCTGTCCTGAGCCTGTCGAAGGACTCCTTATTTTTGATTTTTCTTCATGCTGAACTCGCACCCGCAATAATTCTGGCGGTAAAAATGGAATCCACGGCTCAGCTCAAGGCTCTTTTTAAATCCGTCTTTCTTTTTAAAATTCTCCGGGTAAAATTCAAGGCCGAGCCGCTTCGCCTCTTTTTCACCGATCTCTTTGATTTTATCAAAATTTTTATGCGGGCTCACGGATAATGTCGTTGTGATAAAAGGAATACCAAGCCTTTTCGCTTCGCGGGCGGTCTCTCTCAGCCTCATACCGAAGCAGACATCACACCTCTTCCCGCCTTCCTTCTCCTTTTCCAAGGAAGCCGCCTCTTTCAGCCACTTCTCATGGTCATAAGAAAGAGACAGGAAGTCGAGATGCATTTCTTCAGACAGGCGCCTGATATCCTGACATCTCTTTTGATGTTCTTCCGTTGGGAAAATGTTGGGATTGTACTCAAAAAGCACGATCTCTTCAAAGCCGCATTCTTTCAGCCTCATGACACACCCGGCCCCGCACGTTGCGCAGCAGACATGAAGAAGGATTTTTTTATTATTATTCATTTCGCCACAGAGACACAAAGACACAGATGTTTTATTTATTTATCGTTCTGCGAACGACTATTAATAAAAATTATATGTTGTATTAATGTTATTGCGAAGAAATATCTGAAGGAAGAAAAGTTATGGATGGTTTTTTCACTGAGATTGCTTCGATGCATAGATTGCCGCAATGATGTGTTTTTCAAACGGGTTCGGGCAGCAACGCCCTTATTTCAAATCTGCTATTATTTTACGGAAAAATTTTTTTGATCTACGCGGGCCAGACATGTCTGGCCCTTAGAGACTTCCCCTCTGTGTTCTCTGAGTCTCTGTGGCTAACTTGTTCTTTTTACAATCTTTGCCGGGACGCCGACAAGGAGACTGCCGCTGGGTATGACCTGGTTCCGCGTCACGATGGCTCCTGACCCTGTTTTTACTCTTTTCCCGAGCTTCAGAGGAGCAATGAGGACCGTGTTGCTGCCGATGTAGCACTCGTCGCCGATGACCGTCGGGAACTTGTTTTTCCCGTCAAAGTTGGCCGTGATGGTGCCGGCGCCGATGTTCGTCTTTCTGCCCACCGTTGCGTCGCCGAGATAAGCGAGGTGCTTGGCCTTTGCTCCGGGCTTGACAACGGATTTCTTCACTTCGACAAAATTTCCTATTTCCGCCGTATCCATGATAAGCGCCTGGTT
Source organism: Candidatus Auribacterota bacterium (assembly GCA_016929035.1). Classification (GTDB taxonomy): domain Bacteria; phylum Auribacterota; class JAFGBW01; order JAFGBW01; family JAFGJP01; genus JAFGJP01. Next base: position 3,265 of record JAFGJP010000153.1, read on the forward strand.
GCGGATATGGGAAAAAGGCCCTATGACGCAGCGGCGCCCGATGCGTGTTCCGCTTTCGATGATGGTGAACGGCTTGATGACCGTATCACGCCCCACGCGGACATCGCTATCGATAAAAGTCGTCTCCGGGTCTTCTATGGTCACGCCCTGCCTCATCAGGGTCCCGCTTTTCCACTTCCAGAGGATTGCCATGAGCCGGCTGAGATCGTTCCGGTTATTGATTCCCTGTATTTCGTCAGGGTCTGAAACAGAAACAGTGCTGACGGCAAGGCCGCTTTTTTTAAAGAGAGAGATGATGTCCGTTAAATAATATTCTTTCTGCCGGTTAACGTCCCGGATGCGGGGAAGAAGCTTTTTGAGCGGCTGCGTCCTGAAGACATACACGCCGGCATTGATCTCTTTTATCCGTCCTTCATCGCCCGCCAGATCCTTCTCTTCCTTGATGCCCAGGATCTCTTTGCTTCTCCTGATGATCCTTCCGTATCCATGGGCGTCGCTTACTTCTCCTGTCAGAAGAGTACAGGACGAACGCGTTCTTAAAAATTTCCGGATAAGATTTTTGTAGGTATCCCTTGATACAAGAGGCATATCTCCTGACGTGATCAAGACGGAGCTGCCGGCCTGCCTGAGAGCTTTCAGGGCTTCCCTCACGGCATCGGCTGTGCCTCTTTGTTTTTTCTGAATGACAAAGCGGGAGGAGATACCGATTTTCCCGGCTTCTTTTTTCAGACCTTCGATATTGTCCCGCGAGGCAACGGTAATGACCTTCCGGATGCCGGACCGCCTGAGAGACTCATAAACATGCCCTATGACAGTCTTTCCCTGAAGACGATGCAGGACCTTCGAGACATCTGTTTTCATCCTCTTACTCTGCCCTGCCGCAAGAACGATGGCTGAGAGATTCAAGTCTTTCCTCCTGTTTTACATGGTGTTGAGTGACATCAGGAATTCAGCATTGCTCGACGTCTTTTTCAGCCTTTCAATGATAAGTTCCATCATCTCCACGGGGTTCATTCCGCTGAGGGCCTTGCGAAGCACCCAGATCTTCTTCAGCTCGTCCGGATGAAGCAGGAGCTCTTCCTTGCGGGTTCCGGACCTTTCAATATCCATAGCCGGGAAAATCCTCTTGTCCACCAGGCGCCTGTCGAGGTTGATCTCCATGTTGCCCGTTCCCTTGAACTCTTCAAAAATGACTTCATCCATGCGGGATCCCGTGTCGATCAGGCATGTGGAGATGATCGTGAGGCTGCCGCCTTCCTCGATGTTCCTGGCTGCGCCGAAGAACCTCTTCGGCTTGTGGAGGGCGTGGGCGTCAACGCCTCCTGTGAGTATCTTTCCGCTGTGCGGCTGCACCGTGTTATAGGCCCTCGCCAGACGCGTCAGGCTGTCAAGGAGAATGACCACATCATACTTGTGCTCGACCAGCCTCTTGGCTTTCTCGATGACGATCTCCGCGACCTGAATATGCCTTTCCGGCGCTTCGTCAAACGTTGAGCTGATGACCTCTCCCTTGACCGTTCTTTCCATGTCCGTCACTTCCTCCGGCCGCTCGTCGATGAGAAGGACAATAAGCTTGACCTCGGGATGATTGCTCGTGATGCTGTTGGCGATCTGCTGAAGGATGATCGTCTTGCCCGTGCGGGGAGGAGCAACGATCAGCCCCCTTTGCCCTTTCCCGATAGGGGTCAGCATGTCCATGACCCTCATGGAAATATTCTTCGAGTCGTTTTCCAGTATAAACCGCGCTTCAGGGTAAAGAGGCGTGAGGTTGTCAAAAAGGATCTTCTCCTTGGCTTTTTCCGGGGACTCGTAGTTGACGGCTTCCACGTGAAGAAGCGCAAAATATCTCTCTTTTTCCTTGGGCGGCCTGATCTGGCCGGAGACCGTGTCTCCTGTTTTAAGGTCAAAGCGCCTGATCTGCGACGGAGACACATAAATATCCTCCGGGCAGGGCAGATAATTGTAATTCGGCGAGCGCAGGAAGCCGAATCCGTCAGGAAGGACTTCCAGAACGCCTTCGCTGAACATGAGCCCGTCTCTTTCCGAGTTGGATTTCAGGATCTCAAAGATCAGCTCGTGCTTCATTTTGACAGAAATACCCTTGATGTCAAACTCCTTGGCTAATTTACTCAGCTCGCCCATGGTCATCTGCTGAAGGCGGGCGATGTTGACTCCTGCGCTGTCTTTTTTCATCTGCACCTGGGCGCTCTCGCTCCCGCTTCCCGCAGAGCTCGCCTCCTCCTGTTTTTCAATCGAAACATCTTCCTTCTTCTCCCTGGCTTCCGCCTCGGGGTGCTTCTTGTCAGATTTTTGTTTGTTACTGACTCTTGGCATCGAACATCTCCTTTTGTTTAAGTTGGCAGATAATATCCTTTATTTTTCTATTCAAAGACTCCCGTGTTCCTGAATTATCAAGAACCCAGTCGGATTTTTTCACTTTGATTCTTTCATTGATGAGAAACCTGGACCGCAGGCTTATGTCCTGAGAGGAAAATCCTCTCTTTGCAGCCCTTTTGACGCGGATGTCCCTGCGGGCTTTCACGTAGATGACCGCATCAAAAAAAGGCTCCATTCCGGCTTCAAAAAGAAGAGGGACCTCAAAAGCGTTTCTCTCATCCCCTCTGCCGGACCGCATCAGCACCTTCACCTTTTTGATGACTTCCGGATGAAGGATGCCGTTCAGGCGAAGCCAGGACGATCTTTCCTTGAAAGCCGCATCGGCCAGCTTTTTCCTTTCCACAACCCTGCCGGAAAAAGCGTCCTCTCCAAAAATTTTCCTGATCTTCTTTTTCACCTCCTTTTTCCTGAGAAGCTCATGGACCATGGCGTCCGTGCTGAAAATCCGAAAGCCGCTTTTCATGAACTGCTGGCAAACATATGTTTTACCGGAACAAAAGCTTCCTGTGATGGCAACATTAATCGACATGGGGCAAAAGGCTTTTCATTTTCTTTTTCTTTCCCCGCAAAAGGATTCGGACAGCCAGGCTTTGCGGGTTCTCCAGAAACGCGCCGTATAAAACATTAAGGCCTTCGACGCTGGATCCGTCTTCCTGAAATATCTGCATCGCCTCGCGAAAGAGCGCAGACGAGCGCTTGATGGATTCCTCTGTTATGACCCGGAATACCCTGTACTTCTCGTTTTCAAAACAAAGGCCGAAGTACCGCAGGCGGTAAGGGCTGTTTTCAAAAAGAAAAGCCGGGCTTTTCTCCCTGTCAGGCAAAGGCTTTTCCATGCCGGCGACATACCGGTATGAATAAACCGTTCTGTCCGCATACGTGCCCTTTGAAAAAACAAAAAAATCCACGCCATTCTCGAAGCAGAAACGGTAAAAGGATTCCTCTCCCTCTTCAAAAAGGGAACTGATATAATCCCGAATGATCTTCCGGCTGTCTTCATCCTCGTACTTCGGGTGAGTCACCACGCTGCGTCCGCCATAGGCCAAAATCGACCCGGTCAGAGGGAAATTTGCCAGAAAAACGGAGTCCTTATCCGTATAGTGGTCTATCCAGCTTGTCAAAGACCGCGTTTCTTTATAAGGAAAATTTTCCGCGAATTTCAGAACGAAGGAATC
>JAFGJP010000154.1 GCA_016929035.1 Candidatus Auribacterota bacterium
AATCTCCTTAAGCTTGTTTTCCATCGGGAGCTCGTTCTTTTCGTGCCTGTGAGGCGGGTAGCTTGACCACATTCCGCCCTCGGAAAGCGTTTCTCCGACAAGCAGCGTCCGCGTTTCCCCTTTCGCGCCGCAGGTCGTCATCACTTTGCGCCGGTAGCTTCCCTGCCCGACGTCCCTGACCACAACATCACCGGATCGGCATGCCATGGGCTGGAGAGCGTTCCCGTCATTTGTCCCTCTTTGAAGCTCGGAAGAAAAGCAAAGCGCTGCTTCAGAAAGTTCTCTGAGGGACTGGATGGTCACTTTTTTCCCCGGAGGAACGTAGAGGCCGGATGGAAGGTCTTTAAAAATCGAAGACCTTTTAAAAGTATAGGTTTCAGGGCTTTCATCGAGAGCAATGGTTATTTCGCCTTCAAGAAGAAGTATGAAAAGTTCCGTTTTTTTCGTTTCCAGCGTCGTTGTGGTTCTTTTAAGCCTGAGCAGAGAAAACCCCGGATTGTAAGTGCCGGGTCTGCCGGGACTAAAATATTGATTTTGCCCGAAAATAGTCTTTTGTTTTTTAATATGACTGCTCATATTTTATATTATATATTATCATAAATGGGTCAAAACTATGATAAAATATTTATCTCCTGTTCATGCAGGAGCTGTATCTGGATTCAAAATCAAGCGGAATTTTTCATTCGAGCAATAAAACGTTGACTACAGGAGTCTTAAATTATATGATGTTAGCATTTTGCCGGGATGGCGGAATTGGCAGACGCGCTAGATTCAGGTTCTAGTGGGAGCTTTTTCCTGTGTGGGTTCGAGTCCCGCTCCCGGCAAAAATGATAGATCCCGTTCTATTCGAAAGATTGAAAAGGAATAAAGACCATATCTTCCCTTCTTGAAGTGAGATTAAATAAATCGATAGATTTATGCAAATAAAAAAAGGAAGCAGATACAAACCGGCCATTCTTGGAATCATCTTCATTGCAGGTGCTGTTTATCGTTTTTTTGCTGTATTCCCACCGGTTCTTACCTATGATGAACTGTCTTATGCTTTGCAGGCGTTTCAGATATACAAAGGAAATGACCTGCCCATTTTTCTTTATGGATGGAACTTTCAGGGAGCGGGAGGAGCGTACATTCTTGCGCTTCTTTATAAATGCATGGGAGTGACAGATTTTACCCTTAATTTCTACGGCTGGACAACGAGCGTTATCTTTTATTTTCTGATCATCATGACAGCTAAACGGTTTTTTGGCATCAATACAGCTATCATGACAGCACTGCTTGTCATGATCCCCACCCCCGACATTATGTACTGGGCTCATGAGTCAAGGCCTGAGTATACCCTGACGTTTATATCCGTATCACTGATACTGCTGATGACCCACGTCGTCGTCGATCGTTTTCGCAACAGGCGTCTGGTCGGTTATCATGTGTTTCTCCTTGGCCTGGTTTCCGGATTCGGTGCATGGAACAACCTTATAACCGTACTTCTCGCTGTTGTGTCTTTTTTTGTTATTTTTTATCACTTCAGACGGGTCTTCCTAAAAAAGCACATGTGGTTTTTTCTGCTGGGCGGCTTTATTGGTTTTTTCCCGGAGATATTGGCCAACATTAAAAAAGGATTTTTTATTTTCAGAATGGGCACATCGGAAGGTTTTTCCTCTCTTTCGGTTAAGGTCAAGGGTTTTGTCACATTCGCCTATCCGTATTTTTGGGGAATACTCGATTTATCAAAAAAGGGTTCTTGGCTCCGGGCAGGTATAATCGCAGTTTTGCTTTGGGTGACTTTTTTATATGTTCTGTTTTATTTGCAGTGGAGAGAACGCTCAAAGCAGGGGAAAGATGTTTTAAGCTATCAGATCGCCGGAACCTATATCCTTTTCCATCTTTTTATTGCCTTTATTTCTATCTACGGGCGCCGGTTTAACGCGCACATACGCTATCTGACCCCTTTGTATTCAGTCGCCTTTCTTATTCCGGCTGCAGCAATCGAAAACTCGTCATGGAAAAACAGAAAATATTTTCTTTTTTTACCTTTGCTGTTCCTGATGCTATGGAATTTTCAGGAAACCAGAGCCCACGTTAAAGACTTTTTCAGATATGTAAGAAACAAAAAGGCATTGCTCGTCAAAAGGTTTCCCGACAGAAGAAATCCATACATGATGTTTTGTTTCAAAAACAACCTTTACAGCGGATACCTGGATTGCGGACGCGACAATTTTTTAAATATGTCCTGTATCGGCGAATCGGTGTTTTCAAACTTTTATCAGGAAAAGTATTTGCCGCATGCATTAAGAGTGGATGCTTCGAAAGATATCTTCTGGCTCTGGGGTGACAGCCAGAGGGCAGTCGAGCATTTTCGTATGATAGGCTGCAGTTTTGAAGAAGAAATAATTGATAGGATTCACGTTTATTACAATTTTGAAAAGGAAGAACCTGCTTTAGAGCTTTTAAAAGACTACGACGTCATTGCTTCAAAAAACCAGATCAATGCGGGATATATGCATGACGGTGTCATCGATTCATTCTGGAGAATATATCCTTATATGACAAAGAAAAAGGAAAGCGTGATCTTTCGGTTCAATAAGCCGGAGTGCATCTATAAGATGGTGATGATACCGTCGAGCAATAAAGAATATTTTGGAAATTTTTCTTTATTCATTTCTGAAGATGGGAATGACTGGGAGGAGCTGAGAGGAATAGAATCAAAAGCTCTTCCAGTGTTTTGGTCCGTTTATCATCCTTTTATAAAAGTCGTAAAATTGCGTGCAGAATTCTTCATTCCAACGGAAAAAAAGATATCTTTTTTAAAGCTGGAATACGACAAGGAAGATCCAAATAAAATAATAACAATCAACGAAGTGTATTTGTACAGGAAAAAAGAAGTCAGTGAAAATGTAAAAGATGATGTAGACAAGGACCTGCAAAATCTTTTGATGGAGGTCGAGAAACAGGATCCAGGATATGCAATCATTGCGGATCACTGGTTTTCAGATCATTTTTGCAGAAAGGGCTTTCAGGTGGAATTTATATCGAATAAGTATACTGACAGTTATCAAGAGATGAATCCTCATTTGATAAAATACATCCCTGTTGATTTTTCAAGGAAGTGGATCATTATAGCATCAGAAAGCCATATGAAATCGATACTGGAAAAACTAGATAAATACAGAATAGGCTACAAAGTGCAAGAATATGGAAAATACAGTATAATCAAAACAGAGCGGTCAGAAGGCCATCATCCTCTGTACTGGAACGGCCTGGAGCTGAATGAGATGCATTGCGATTCTTTAAAAGTACAGCAGGAAGATTATCCTTCTTTAAAAAATCTTTTCGGCGGATTTAAAGAAATATCATCCGTGTTTGGAGATAAGTTCCATGTCACCGGTTGCCAGATATTACAGGATAAGAGCGGAGAGTCTCTGTGTCTTTATATTGAGCTTGTTCCGATTGATGAAATAAAGAAGGAATATTATCTGTTTGCTCATTTTTCTGATTCGAAGGAACATATTTTATTCCAGGGAGACATGTTGATGCACAACTGTTACGGAACGACGGTTAAATGGGCCAAAGGAAAAAGGGTCGTACTGGAAAGAAGAGTGCCTGTTCCTGCGGACACGTCAGGAAAAGTCAGTCTGAGCATCGGGATATGGGATCCAGCCCAAGAAAAAAGATTACGTCTTCCAAAAGGAGAAAGCCGGTGTGAAATAGCTGAACTGAATTTCATAAAAAGCAGATTGGTCGATTGGAAATGAAAATAAATCGGTGGAGAGAAAGAAAAATATGGATGCCTTCTGTTTGTCTGGCACTGTATTTTGCTGTTACCCGGTTGACCTATCTGATCGTTGTTAGTCCTTCTGAGGAGATCCCTCTTTTTTGTTTTCCGCCTTTAACGGGCTTCTTGTTAAAGGTCATCGGTATAATTTTCGCAGCAGTTATTTTATTTCGATCAGTTTACAGGCTAAACGCGCCTCTGATGGATGCTGTGGACAACGGCATAAGGATACTTGGTCTTTCTGCGCCGCTTTTTATTTTTGCATTCATTTTCCCGTCTTTTGGCACATTGGCATTCTTAAAAGCTTTTCTTTTATTAGCTCCTGTTGCCTCTATTCTCTTGATCGCAGAAGAGGGGCTTAAATCTTTTTCATCTTCTATCGCTAAGCGTATGCCCCTTTTCAAAACGGAGAGAAGCATCATAAAACTCGTTTTAGCTGTCGGGTTGATCAGTTTTATTGTCATTTCGTTCTACAGGAGCTTCTATACCCCGTTTATCACGAAAGAGAAAACGACGAATTATTTGACCGGCGACGAGCCAAGTTACCTTCTGATCACGAAATCGCTGGCGAAAGATCATGATTTTTTATTGAACAATAATATAGAAAATAAGGACTATCTCTCCTTTTTCGACTCTCCTGTAGGAGGGCATATCAACCGTCCTGTAAGAGAAGGGAGAATGTATTCCAAGCACAGGATCGGATTGCCTTTGCTGTTGGCGCCATTTATGAAGGCAGCCGATTTTCTGAGGACGGCGGAGAGACCAATAATTTTGATTTTTCTCAATTTATGTTTTGCCTGTCTTTGCATGTTGATGTTTTTACAGGCCTATGCGGAATCCAAAAGCCTGAAAACAGCATTGATTATATGGGCGGGGCTGGGTTTTTCTTTGCCGCTTGTCGTTTACGGATCGCAAATCTATCCGGAAATGACAGCAGGGATCATGATATTTCTGGCGTTTATCGGCATTTCGCCGGGTATAGTCAAATATAAGCCTTCTCTTCTTATCGCCTCACTCGCCACCGCTTACCTTCCATGGCTGCATGAAAGATTCATTTCCGTAACGATTGTTCTCTCTTTGATGTTCTTGTTTAATTATTGGAGGAAATGGAAGAAAGTCATTGTTTTTGGCGTACCTTTAGTCATTTCAGCGGTTTTGCAGTTTTCATACTATCAAACGCTCTACGGGTATATTCTTCCGGCAACAAACATTCACGAAGCGTCTGTCAATCCCAGAGGGGCTTTTTTAGGCATTGTCGGGCTTTTATTTGACTCCAGCGCCGGCTTGATCCCGGTTAGTCCCCTTCTTCTGTTCATTATTCCCGGAGCACTGGTCTTGATCAGAGAAAAGAGATATCAGCATCTTTTTTTTCTTGCCGTCACCATCCTGAGCATCTATGTCCCTGCGGGGCTCTATACCTGCTGGCATGGCGGATTCTGTCCTTTGGGACGATATCTGGTTTCCGTTTTGCCTTTATTTGTTTTCCTGCTGGTCCCCGGGATTTCTATCATGAAAGGACGGTTTTTTCGGATAATGTTGACTCTTTTTCTCAGCTATTCTGTTTTTCTGGGATTTTATGCATATCGTTTTATGAATAATTTATACAGCCACAGATTTATTTTAAGAAAGATTTTCCCTCAGCTGACAGAGCTGATGCCGTTTCTTTTGGACGGCACCCCTCAAGAAATGTCGTTTCAGTTTCAGCGCGGCCTTTTTCTGTGTGCGGCCATGTTCATTTTTTTTGCGATCGCTTTTTTCCTGAATGTGAGTTCCTCTAAGAAAGAAAAATCTCCAGCCGGGATATTAATTCTTCTTATCATGCTTTTTTTCATCTTGTATGCCCGGATGGGATTTTTGACGTCACATAAAAAAAGTATTTATTTCGGCAAAAGCTTCTTTTTGTCGAAGAACAAGGAAAGCATTTTATATCCGGCTGAGAACATCCCACTCATCGAATCTTTTCAAAGAACATTTTCACCGATTGAGATATTTGATCTATCGTCAGATAAAAAGCGAAAAAAAGAACAAAAGGCCAGCTTTAAAGTCGAAAAGCGTTCCGGCATGGATAAAATCGAAGCTGATTTTGTGATGAGCAGGGACATCTATGCTGTCTACGGTCCGAACCTCCTAGACATCACCATTGATAATATCGATGACAGAAGAGCTCCTCCTGTTATTATTGCCATTACATATAATTCGAACGATGTTATCCTCGCACAGCATTTTGTTGACTTAGCCAAATTGAAAAGCCCGGGAAAAAATAGAATAATACTGCCTTTTTCCGCTGCAGGCCATCCGTACGTCAATATCCGTATTTCTGCTCACAAGGATTTGGCTTTTGACATATGCGATTTAAGGATCCGACAGCTTGTACGGGACATCATAAACGGAAAGGATTTTAAAAGAAGATCGCTGGACTACAGCTTAAAAGCATTTGAGATGTTTAAGAAAAGAGACAGGCAAAAGGCGGAGATTTATATTGAGAAGGCAAGAAATCTCTATCCCGGCCTTGATAATACAGAAATAATTGAGAGTTCTGCAGAGATGGCTGAGGTTGTTTTTCATAAGAAGCCTCTGGCTGTTTTTGAGGAGGCAATAGGATTGATTGCATGGGAAGCGATCAAGCATGAAGATTCCGGAGTCTTACAACTGAAGCTCCGCTGGAAGTGTATCAAGGAGACCGGCACGAACTATTATTGCTTTGTACACTTTGTTTCAGATGATGGAAAAGTCCTTTTTCAAAATGATTACCGCATAAAGAATAACATTAATCCAACGAACTGGTGGATTGAAGGCGAAATCATTCAGGAGGAGTATTCTGTCGCTTATGATAAAGCGTTTAAAGGTATGAAAGTTTATCCGAGGATCGGTTTGTGGGACCCCCTGCAGACAAAGGCGCGCGCCAGGATCACAAGTACCGACCTGCCGACAAAAGGAAGTTCGATTATAATGAAAGAAATTGAACTTTGACCCGCGTATTTCATGTTCCCTCGAAAAAGGGGAACAAAGCGGGCATACCCCGGCAGCCCTCTGCTGTTTTGCTAAGCAAAACAAAGTGCGAGGACGAAGCATGTTTAAATCGTGTAACGATTTAAACAGCCGGTCCTTCGGGTGGATATTTCATGATTTTCATGAAATATCCAGGTTAGCGCCTTATGCAAAAGCCATGGATTCATCACGTTTTTCATTTCAGGGAAAAGTGAAGAGAAGCTGTTCAAAGGCCAGGAACAGGAACAAGAAGAGTTTTTATTTTTTCTTTATTATTCTCTTGTCGTTTCTTTCCACGGCAGGAAACCCGCCGGGATATCCCCTCGATAAAGATGAAGGCTGTTTTTCAAAGAAAGATCTTCAATT
>JAFGJP010000155.1 GCA_016929035.1 Candidatus Auribacterota bacterium
AGGCTGCTTCTCGCGTCGGCCAGAACGACTCCTTTGACGTTCTTGCCCAGCTCATGGCCGAATAAAAAAAGAAGATACTCAAGCTCAGATAAAGATTCAACGATCATCTTGTTTTCAAAACTATAATTTCTGACAATGCTTTCAAGATAATGCCCTGCATAAAGCGGATAAGTCCTGATGAACTCCTGAAAAGTCATATCTTTTATCTGTCTGATATCCTGATAAAGCTTGGTCACTTTTTCAAAACCAGGCTCATTTTCAGGATAATCTTTCAGAAAATAACTGTAATTTTCCGTGAGCATCCGTGCTCCCATGAGGCCGAGGAACCCGGCCACGTCTCTTATGAGAAGTGCTTCCGCATCAAGCGACATCCGGAGAACGGAAAGCGTTTGTCTAAAAGGAATATCATCCATGACATCCTTTTGTCCTATGATGTTCACGCCCTTGGCCAAAAGGGCACCCTTGATCGTGCTGGAATAAAGCGAACCCTCGTCAACAACGATGCCGAAGTTCTGCTGGTTCTCCACATGGATCGACCTGGCAACGGCCTGTATGAGGTCATGATTCGTATCAAAAACACAAAAGCCGGGAAAATCAGCCTTTTCTTCAGAAAAAAGGCTGATATTTTCAGCAAAAGAAGGAAGAACCGATCCTTCAAAGGGTGACAGCAGCTCTTTTTCGATCACAGCAATCCTCGCCTTTTGACTGAAGACGATCCTTCCGGCTTCCAGCCAGTACGTGCGCCGTGTTTTGAAAAATCTGAAAACATTTTCCGGGATCTGCATGAATTCCGGCACAGGAAAATAGGAAGGATCGATCCCCTCCATCTTGTTCCAGCAGTCTTCCAGAAGAGAAAGAAAATATCTGGCCTTCTGATAGCTTCCTGTTTGCCCGGCGAGAGAGCTTACGATTTTCTGTTCGTCGAGGAGCTCGTCCTTATGGGTATAGCGGGTCTTTTTCAGAACATAATTTTTTACTGTTTCCGCAAAGGGGCCGATACGCGGGCTGTTCAGCCTTCTGTTGAGCGCATCGGCAAGAGCTGCGTCGTGCGTTAAGACCAGGTCAAAGTCCTTCACTTCCCGGTAGAGATCTTCGATTGTCTTTCGCCGCTTCATGGAAGATATTATAAGTAATAAATTTGAAATGTGAAATTTGAAATGTGAAATTAAGGTGCGCTTTGCGCGAATATTATATATTTAACCACAGAGAACACAGAGAAAAACAAAGAACAAGAAGGGTTAGCAATTTTGCCTTCGGCAAAAAAAGCGAGCACCCGCGGCTTCCTGACTCTCCAAAGCCTTGGCGAAGGAGGTTTGCGGAGGCGGGTAAAAAAGAACCAGCCACGGAGTACTTCGACCTACTTATACAAGGCGTATGACAATACGCCCATCACAACTTTCTCCGTGTTCTCCGTGCTCTCTGTGGTGAATCTTATAATAATCTTAGCGAAGCGTTCCTTTATTCTTGTCTAATCCAAACAGGCTTGCCACGGCGAAGCACTCTAATCCGAACGGCAGGTAACCGGTATAGCCGAGAAGGGGCATCTCGAATACAAAAAACGCGTTAACAAAAGGGACAGCGTATTCCCATTTGGGCAGGGCATAAATATTCCACATCTCCCAGAAAAATCCGCAGATAAGGGATGCAAGGGAAAGAGAGACAACAAGGTGCCAGTCTCCAGAGGTAATCCCGGCGAACACGGTTTTTTGGCCTGTCAGTATCTGGAAACAGGTGATGATGACAAGCGGGGATATCCAGAGCATGGGAAAGAGATAGTCAGGGAAGACGCCCAAAAAAAACATTGTCAGGAATGACATGCCAAGAAGTCCGAAAGCAGTCGCTTTCTTCGGCCTTATATCAAAAATATAAGACGACCTGTATTTTCCCAGCCAGGGAAACGTGAGCAGATACTCTTTCGTTCCCAGAACAGCCGGAAGAACGGTTGAAAAAGGAAAAGTCGCCCGGATGATATATTCCAGTGAAGAAATACGCATTTTCTCGCCGATATAATACCAGTTCTGCACAAACCGGTTGAGATATTCAAAATACCACCAAAAAAAGGCGCTCACGACAAAAAGAAGAAGAAAGCGCCTTGGAGAACTGGTCATCAGGCATGTTCCTTTCCTCCTGTATACCAGCCCGTTGACGACGAGGATGTATCCCAGCCACAGCGGCGTAAAGGTGTAGGGCCTGAGATAAGAGATCCCAGGAAACCGCGTCCAGGCAATGAACCAGCTGATAAGTATCAGACCGATGCCGATCCATCCCCACAAAGGAAAAGGATGACTGCAAGCCGCATTCTCCAGAGACTTCCTTTTTCTCTGGCGCAGCAGAGGGAAGATATAAATAAAAAAGACCATGCCGACAATTAAGATGCCTAAGAATATAAAGACCGGTAAAGCAAAAGGAGCATGCCTGACATAGCGCGTTCGGGGAGGGAATTCCAGGAACGGGTGTATTGCTTTTCCCTGTAAAATGATACCTGTAAGAGGAAGCAGAATAAGAACAGCTGACATTCCGGAAAATAAAAAGAATGTATTCCATTTTCGCATAACAGCGGTATTCTACCAGAAGTCAATAAACGAAACATTCTTTAAATGCAATGGTCAGAATTTGATTTCACAGACCCTGAAATATGTCCCATGCCTCTAAGCACAAAAAATTGAAACGAAGATCAAAGTTTTTATTGTTTCTGTCATCAAGTAACCTTCATTCAGTTAATGAAATGCGTTCTGCAATCAGATGTCAGCATTCCGTTCTCGTTCTCTCTCAAGTTTACGCGTCACCTCGTCCTCTTCCTGTCCCTTGCTATGCGGAATCATTTGCTTTACGATGTTTTGTTATTCCTCTATAATGGACATATAAAAGAGATTTAATCGATGCGCGAATTCCCCGGCTACTTGTCCTGAGCGAAGTCGAAGGATTAAAGCCGGGGATGAAAGCGCGACGATTATCCCGCTGAGTATCGCAAAAATATCGTAGAGATTTTTGCGATAGGTTACGAAGCGGGGTCTTTAAAAGAAACCCCGGGCTTTTCCGCCGAAGGCGGATCCGCCCTTGACGGAAGCCCGGTGAGGCGCATTAGCATGATGATTTATGAGGATATATTCAGAGCATTCAAAAAAGAACGCATAAAATATGTTATTGTTGGCGGTATTGCTGTTAATTTGCTTGGTTTTGTCAGAAGCACAGCTGATCTGGACATATTAGTTGAAATGACAGATGCAAACCTTAAAAAAATAATTAAAATCCTTAAGAGAAAAAAATATTATGCAAGAATACCTGTTGATCCTCTTGGACTTATCGACGAAAAAACAAGAAAAGACTGGGTCAAAAACAAACACATGAAAGCCCTTAATTTCTACAAGAAAAACAGTCTTGAAGGAATAGATATTGTTTTTAATACTCCCGTTTCTTATATGGAAGCCAGAAAAACAGCAAAACGTATAAAAATCGATGATCTGATTATTCCCGTTATTTCCATTGATAATCTTATTAAAATGAAAAAAGCTTCTTCAAGAAATATTGATAAAATAGACATTCAGGAACTGAAAAAAATAAAAAGCTTCATTTAATAAAATGAAAATATCTGAAAAAGAAAAAATCCTTCAAAATCTAAAAATTCCTCCCCGAAAAAAACTGGAATGGCTCCGGCAGATGAATGACTTCCTTTCCCGCTCGTCATCAAAACGCACGATTATGCGCTTGAGAAATCGCGAAAAGCGGGGACGGTCTTAAAATCCATTTTATGAACCTCCCCGGGCTTAAATCCTTCGACTTCGCTCAGGACAAGTAGCCGGGGAATTCGCGCATCGATTAAAAGGAGGGTGATTTCGAGAGCTCTTTGATTTTTTTGCCTATCTGGTGGATTTCGGAATCCGGCTGAAGCTTTTCATAGTCATGGCCCAGCTGAGAATCCAGGCTCAGGGAGCGCATTTTGTATCGGATTCTCCATATCGAGGCGCGGACCTCTTTGTCATTGACCTGAAACCACTCCATGTATATGTGAGCGTCTCTTTCATCAGATGAGGCAAGAAGATAGACAGCTTTTTCTTCCTCGATGCGATAGCCGAAATCAGCAAGCACACGGCCGGCAATCTCCTGAAAACGCCCGGGTGCTGCCTTAACCGTAATTTCATATGGTCTTGCCCCCTTGACAAACTCATATCCCAGGGTGCCGCAACCGTAAAAAAAGAAAATGAATATCACACAACACACTATCTTTTTCATTGTTCCTTTATTTTATATAAAAAAGATTAATTTAAAAAGTATTTAGTGTTTATAATTTATAGTAATGTTTCGCACTAAAACACTTTTTAGGATAATTTTGAACCTTACTATTTAAGGCAAAACGGCCTGATACTGGTCCAGTGTATGAAATTTTGCCTGATAAATAATTCCTCCGGCCAGGCCGCCGAGGAACTTGAAAGGATTGATATTCGGACCGGCCAGATTGATCGGATCATAAAAATTGGTCCCGTAGTACGCTTTGGATCCGGACATCCATGCGGATATAAACGCCCTTGGCTGGCTCACGGCAGCAGCAAGATAATTGACTGAGGAGACATTGGCTTGTCCTCTCAGACCATTGTTTAAAAGCGCATTTGCCGTGACAATGGTCCCCTGGCTGTGCGCAATAATGCTTATTTTTCCGGAGATCTGACGCAATCCGGAAGCCAGCTGTCTATCGACTGAACTTGTAAAAGTGATTTTTTGTAACAGGGATTCTGTCAAATCAGCAACAGGACCAGAGGTCGGATTATAAAAGAGATAATCTGCTCCCTCTTCTATGGCATTCTGTATGGCCGGCTTAAATTCTGTTGTTATTCCGTTGACCAGGATCTTGCTGTTCTCCGGAATGTCAGCAGGACTGACAGGATTCGCATTGAGATCAAACCATCCTGCCCTCGGGTCATGGACCCAGTCCTTAATACCTTTCCCGACTTCCCATGCAAATGCCACGGCTGCCAGACCCTGCGCGGCATAGCCTGAATATGTGCTGATATCTGCCCATGTATTTCCGGGTATGGCCCCGGTCACCTGCGATACGATCTGGAAACCGGCAGAAAATTTCAGAATCAGGGCTGCTTCAGCGCTGGCTATCGTTCCAAAAGCGATTGCTCCTGAAATAGCGCCAAAAAGAGCGCCTTTCCAGACTTCGCCACCGTTATTGTAGGCAGCTATCCCTCCGGCCGCTCCCCCGATAATGGCTCCTATGATCACAGCGATCCATGGGAAATGCCCTGTGGGATCGACATATTTTACCGGGTTGTTCATGCAGTAGCTGTAGTGATTAAGGCTCTGCGGAACAAACAAATGAGGAACAATCGAATCAGGAGTAATAAACCTTCCTAGGACAGGATCATAATACCTGGCTTTGAAATAATAAAGGCCTGTGGAATCATCCAGCTCCTGACCTGTGAATTTGAAAGGAGTAACATCATCACCTGTTTGCAAAGTCAAACTGCCATAGGGGCTGTACTCATAATGTGTAATGAGATTTCCCTGGCCGTCAGTAATGATGTTTGATGAATGAATATGATCCTTGTGATAATAAAAGATGCTTTCATCTGATTTTAATGAACAGACTTTCTGCGAACCGGCAAAGATATGTTTTATGCTCAGCCCGTCTGAATGCGATTCATAAAGTTCACCTATATAGACCGTATATTCTCCTGAAAGAAGATCTGTTTTTTGGACTCTTCCCCCGTCCCCATCATAAGAAAATCGAGTCACCTGGCTGCCAGCCGTCACACTGATAAGATTGTTTTCACAATCATATTCCATCTGCCTGTTTCGTCCGGAAGTCATATTTCCGTTGGCATCGTAAAGATAGGAATATCCGTCAGCGTAAGTGACCGCATGGGGGCCCGCTCCTTCTCCGTAGGTCATGACCCCGATGTCGGACTTATATGTCATATTGCCGATCGAATCATATTGATAGTGAAAATCCGTGTATCCCGTAGCGGAGGAGGAATCAGGAATATTTGTAGCAGACATCAGACGATTCAAGTCATCATAAGCAAATCCTCGAATATTCTGTGTCACATTATCCGTGAGCGTTGTCAGATTTCCATTGAGATCAAAATCATAATTTAAATCCTGTAATGGCGTATAGGGAAAAGCTGTGTTCGCCATAAAAATACGGCTCAAGCGCTGGTCCTGCCCGTAAGAATACGTCGTCAGGGTGCTGTTTCCGTATCTGATTTGCTTTATCTGTCCAGAAGCATTATATTTGATGTCTTCAACATAAGTATCGGCTCCCGTGACTTTTTCCAGCAAGCCGGAGTTGGCGTCATAGGTATAGTTAACGATTTCGCCATCCGGGTACTTTATGCTGGTTAACCTGTTCAAAGCGTCATAGGCGTGCTCGATGACATATTCAGTCGATCCTATCTTTTTTAATGTCTTTATTTCCCGGCCTTCCCGGTCGTAGAAAAATTCTGTTGATCCTGACGAATCAACAACTTTGGAAAGGCGCCCCACGCTGTTCGGTCTCGTGGCATCATCGTAGATATAAGTGGCAAGAACAGTTGTCTCCTGATTCACGACACCTGTTTTTTGAGTTAATCGATTAATGGAATCATAGGCAAATTCAATAACCTGGCCCTTTGCGTCAGTCTGCTTTGTAAGATTTCCCAGACGGTCATACTCATAAGTCCATACTCCCGTGTCAGGATCGTCCATTTTGATCTTTCTTGCCAGGGAATCATACCAGATTTCAGTGACATTTCCCTGCGAGTCGATCGTTTTAACAAGATCGCCCTTGAGATCATACTCGTAGCGTGTTGTATAGACTCCTCCCTGAGTGAATTCTGTTACTTCGATGTTATTTCCGAAAATATCTTTTAAGACGCCTTTTCTGTTCCCCTGAGGGTCTTCTATTTCCATATAGAGAGGATCAATATAATGAATTCTCGATACGGC
Organism: Candidatus Auribacterota bacterium; assembly: GCA_016929035.1. Lineage (GTDB taxonomy): Bacteria > Auribacterota > JAFGBW01 > JAFGBW01 > JAFGJP01 > JAFGJP01. The sequence goes on from JAFGJP010000155.1 coordinate 6,928, forward strand.
ATCCTTTAAAGTTCCGGGAAAATCAGAAGTCGTGCTGACAAGTCTTCCCCTGATATCATACGAGTACCTGACATAGGAAATCCCTGAAGGATCGGCCCCTTCGTAATGAGGAAGAGATTCTGCTTCCTTGTGCCCCCGGTCATTAAAGAATATCTCCTTGACAACATTTCTGGGGCTGTCTCCCTCCTCTCCATTGGAAACCATGCGATAGACTCTGCCCAGTCCGTCAACATATTCTCTTGTGGTCATGTCAGGCTGCGTTACGATTTTCGTGTTGAAGTCAGGATAAGAATAAGCAGCTGTGACTTCCCCGCAGGTGTTTTTTTCCTGAACAACTCTTGCAAGAGAATCATATTCTTTGGAACACGTATTCCCATTGGCATCAGTCACGCTGACAACAACGCCAAATCTTGGATCATACTGGCTGGTGACCGTATGTCCTAAATCGTTTATGACTTTTTCAACATAGGTATAAAAAGCCGTGTCATATTGATAAGTAATCGTTTTTCCCAAAGCGTTTGTCGATGATGTGAGGTTGCCAAAAGAATCATAGGTATAATCCGTAGAAATGAATTCTTCGGTCTGAGAAATGGGATTATAAAGCCAGACTTTCCCTTTAGCGAGATTGCCACGCGTATCATATTCAAACTTCTTTTTAGAAAGAACATTTTCCTCAGCATCTTTTAAAACCGTTTCTAACGGCAGATTATATCCGCCCTCATAAGCAGGAGCATAGGTGGCCAGAGTGATTTTTTCATCGCCTGCCGTGGTGATGTCGCCTTCATTCCTCGTCTCTATGACATTGCCGATATTATCATACTCGTAGGTATCTCTTGTTTCCACTGAAGTCGTATTTTCCTCAACGGCTTTTGTCAATATCTGTTTCATGCATGGGAAGCCCAGATAATTTGTACTGCCGCCCGCTTTTCTGACCTCCCACAGAATCTGTGTGCTGCTTATTAATTTCCCGTTTCCATCACAGGCAGTGACGCTTTTTATCTTGCCTTTCAGCGCTCCGTCTTCTCCCTCTTTACCCTGATAGAAACATGTTTCAGTACGATTGCCGGTTACCGGATCCGTTACCGTGACTTTTTCAAAACCACGGAACTCTCTTTCTTCAACATCAAAATACGCACCTGCGTAGACAAACTCCTGGATATATGACTCGTAAGTATCCGGGTCATCCGGGTAAGGCAGAGTATCCGTCACCGTGATCGAATCGGCCACATAAACAGGAAATGGCGTTAAAGAGTTTTCATCCTGGTGCGCATAGGCGTAATGGACCCTTGTCCCTCCCCCGACCCCGTTGTCTATTTCAACTAAAAGGTCTGCAGGAAGAAGGGTAGAGAGCCGGACATTCCATCGCTCAATTCCCTGTGCGTCCTTATCGAACACAGCCGCATCCATAACGCCATTGCCGTCAAAGTCTCCTGTATGCGCTGACTCAAAATTGGAAGAGCCAAACTCTTCAATCCATACTCCTTTATCAATAAACGCGATCCCCGTCGATATGGCGTAGCTCCATCCATAATTCAGATCATCCCACCAGCCAATATCTGCAAAGCCGTCTTTATTAAAGTCTGAAATAATCAAGTCTTTATCTATCCCATAGCCTGTTATCCATGTATCCGATGAAGTTTCAAAATTACTGGTCGTCGAGAAAGCCACTTTGAAATCACCGGTAAGCTTTCTGAAAATACCGGCATCGGTCAAGCCGTCGCCGTTAAAGTCTCCGGGCATGATCGTCCATCCGCTCCCTCCGAAGCTGTCATGCCAGCTGTTCATGGCCTGGAACCCTGAACCGTTCCCCAGGGCGATGCGTATGGCGCCGGTCTCCATGTTATATATTCCAAAATCCGTATATTTATCACCGTCAAAATTTCCGGTAAAAGGAGCCCAGTCAATCGACGCGCCAGAAAAATTCAACCATGTTCCTGATAGAGTGAAAAATGAACCGCTTGAAAGCGCGACTTTCAGCTCTCCTGTCTTATAGTTATATAAACCGACATCGGATTTTGCGTCCCCGTTAAAATCGCCTCCAAGCGGAATCCAGTCCAGAGACGTTCCAAAGCCTGTCAGCCAGTCCACTGCATTAGTAAAACTCCCGCGATCCGACAAACAGATCTCCCACATGCCTGTGTCGGAATTATGAAGGCCCACGTCTAAAAGACTGTCCCCGTTAAAATCGCCCATTATCGGATTGATAGCATCTCTGTTTGTGTTGGGATCAACCACATCGACTCCCTGAGTGACCGTGTCTGAAAGGCCTCCGGAGTCAGACACGACGGCCTCGATCAGATGATCACCGATATCTGAGAAAGTCGTCGTGGTCGCATAATGGCTGTCTATGCTTCCGGAAGCGACCTCAACACCGTCTCTTCTGATAACAAAGGTCATCGGGTCGCCATCAGGATCAAATGCGTTGATCTGTATCGATATTTCATTGTGCGGTTCAACCGTTGTGTCGCTTAAGGACAGGTTGGCCTGCGGTGCACGGTTGACATTATAGACCGTCACGTTAACGTCCTGGCTCACAGTGTCGATCCCGTCTGACGCCGTCACTGTTACATAATACTCGCCTTCGTCATCATAGCCGGTCAGCCATTTCCCCTGTGCATCAAAAGGCGCTGAAAAATAATACATGACCGCGTCGCCATCCCCGTCTGTCGCATGCGGAGAAATGACGACAGTATCTCCTTCGTCAGCCACAATGTCATCGATGGGATCAAGCACAGGTGGCTGGTTGACGTTGACAACCGTAACTTTGACTTCCTGAAAATCCGTAAGGCCTGTCGCATCCTCAGCTGTAACCGTTACGGTATATATCCCGGCATCCTGATAGTCTGTCTGCCACCGACCATTTTCATCCAGCGGCGCTGTAAAGGTGTAGACAATGGCATCGCCGTCCGCATCTGTCGCATGCGGCGTGATGGCGACAAGCTCTGTCTCATTAACCTGGATATCGGGGATGTAGTCCAGCACCGGCGGATTATGGACGCTTTCAACAAGAAGGGTGACTTCGTTGCTGAAAACGGAAACAGAATTTGTATCTGTGGCTTTAAAGATGACTTTTTCCGTGCCGCTCCATCCTGCGGGCTGTGAAAAACTCACGAAATGCGTCTGCAAGTCGATTTCCACGGCGATGGCGCTGTTTCCCAGGGCAGTGTACGTCAACGCCAGTCCGTCCGGGCTTCCGAAATAATCATCCAGGTCAAAAGCATTTTCAAGAACCTGCCCTTCATTCCAGCTGAAATTTCCTATGGGCCCGTTAAAAAAAGGAGGGTCGCTGATCAATGTCGCTATGAAGCCTGAATATAATATATAGCCTGCGCTTGTGCTTTGACCGACAAGCGCTTCACCTAAAGAATCATGCTCGATCAAGGAAGAAACGGAAACTTTGCTTATGCCGCCTTCGTTCACGACGTCTGAGTGCATAGAAAAATTTTCACTTGAACAGATGCTGGCCAGGGCTTCGCCTGCCGGCCCAACTGTCAGGACCTGCAGGACGATCACAACATAAGCGATCGCTTTTTTGATGACCGTCGTCTTGTTAAAGTAATTTTTCAATTTCTTGCTTCCTTATTTTATTCCAATAACATAATAATTTGCCGTATCATTATCCATATGGCCGTAATGAGCATTTTGCGATCTTGCGTAAACCCGCCACCCGTTACTTTCCTGGGTGACATAACACCAGTGACGATAAGCTTCCTGAGAGCTGCCGTCAGGACCAAATGAACGCGGTGAAACAATGCACGTACACTGCGATACCGTGTAACCGCTGGGCGGCGTAATAAGGCTGTCATGGCTGGCCGTACCTTGTTTAATAGCAATAACACTTCCCGCGCTTGTCTGCGTTGTTCCATCAGGAAATTTAAATCCCTCGCTTGTCGATTGAATAGTCCCGGCAACTGTCAATTTACTGGCAGGGCTCTTTGTCCCAATGCCGACATTGCCTGACCCTGGAAAAATATTTTGACTTCCATCCACTTTGTCAGCTGTCTCCGCCTTTTCAGAGGTTTCAGACCTGACCGCATATCCTACCGCTGTTATCTGCTGCCGGGGCGTCATCTCAGAATCCGTC
>JAFGJP010000156.1 GCA_016929035.1 Candidatus Auribacterota bacterium
CAGCTTTTTTCATGATGTCATAATCGCTTTTGCTTCCCATGATGATGGAAACGACGGGATTAACCATAACTGACCTCCTGATATCGCTGTTAATGATTAAGATAATCTATTTCAGATTAAATTTCACATGTTTTTTAATGAATCACGAAGTGTTCATGACCATAAACCCCACATGGTTTATGGCTGTCATCTGTTTTTTGAATCTCCGTGCACCAGCCCTATGTCTTTCCTGTAATAGATGTCTGTAAAATGGATCATTTCAAGCGCATTGTAGGCCTTTTCTCTGGCTGTCTCAAAGGTCTGCCCAAGGGCTGATACGGCCAGGACCCTTCCTCCTGATGTCACGACATCGCCGTTGACTGTTTCGCATCCGGCGGTAAAAACGAAAACATCGTCATTTTTTCTGGCTTCTTCAATGCCTCTGACGGAGTAGCCTTTTTTATATGACCCGGGATAGCCTTTTGATGCTGCCACGACCGAAACACAGGCTTTTTCTGTCCATTCAATGTGGCAGTCAGAAAGATCTTTCCCCTCAGCCACGCACAGGATGGGATCCAGTATGTCGGAAGTCATGCGGGGAAGGACAGCCTGGGTTTCCGGGTCGCCGAAGCGGACATTGAATTCAAGAACCTTGGGCCCTGTCGTCGTGACCATGAGACCGGCGTAAAGTATACCTTTGTAATGAATTCCTTTCAGGGAAAGCGCCTGGAGAGTTTTTTCAATGATCCCAGCCGATTCTTTCAGTTGTTCTTCATTGAAAAGAGATACAGGAGAATAGGCTCCCATTCCTCCGGTGTTGGGCCCTTTGTTGCCTTCAAATATCGGCTTGTGATCCTGAGAAGGAACAAGAAGCTTAAACTGTGTTCCACAGCAGAGAGCCAGGATAGACATTTCAAATCCTTTCAGCTTTTCTTCTATGACCACCACGTTGCCTGCATCTCCAAATTCGCGGTCGACCATGATTTTTTTCAACGCCTCGAAGGCGTCATTTTCATTATCAGCCAGAATAACGCCTTTTCCGGCTGCCAGCCCGTCAGCTTTAATGACAACAGGTCTTTTGATGGCGCTGATGTGAGCCAGAGCGTCTTCATATTTGTCATAGATCATCCCGTCGGCTGTAGGGATGCCGTGGTCAAGAAGAAGTTTTTTCGTAAAAGCTTTGCTTCCTTCCAGCTGGGCCGCCTGCTTTGATGGGCCGAAGATGCGAAGCCCTTTGTTTTCGAACGCATCAACAATGCCTTTCACAAGAGGAGCTTCCGGGCCGACAATCGTGATGTCGATATGATTATTCAGGGCAAAGGAAATAAGTGCCTCGATGTCCGTTGCGCTGATATTGACGCGCTCGGCAATGTGTTCGTTTCCGGCATTTCCAGGAGCCATATAAATTTTATCGATTTTACTGCTTTGGCTCAGTTTCCAAGCGAGTGCGGATTCTCTTCCGCCGCTTCCTATAATTAAAGCTTTCATATGTAACCTCTTGTTTATTGATAATAATAAATGGCACGCAGATTAACGCAGATAAACGCGGATGGTTTCTTCGGAACATTTGTTCCGAAGAAAGATCCTGAGAATCAGCGAATTAATCACGCATACGTGATTAATCAGCGTCCTATTTTTAAATCATTGCGCGTCAGCGCTCCTTAATTAATGGCGAAAATGCCTCATGCCTGTGAACAGCATAGCGATAGCGTGTTCGTTGCATGCGTCGATGACTTCCTGGTCCCTCACAGAGCCGCCTGGCTGAATAATCGCTGTAACGCCGGCTTCAGCAGCTGTGTCCACGCCGTCCCTGAAAGGGAAGAACGCGTCTGAAGCAAGGACAGATCCCTTAATGTCTTTCTGCGCCTTCATAATGGCGATCTTTGATGAATCTACGCGGCTCATCTGCCCTGCACCGATGCCGACAGCTTCTCCTTTTTTTGCATAGACAATAGCATTGGACTTTACGTGCTTGACGACCTTCCAGGCAAAAAAAAGAGCTTCCCTTTCATCACGTGAAGGTTTTCTCTCAGTGACGACCTTGTAGTTTTCTTCAAAGCCGATTTCGATATTTCTTTCCTGGACAAGCAGACCGCCGCTGACTTTTTTTATATCCAGGGATCTTTCTCTGGTCCTTTTTTTTCTGCACCAGTCATCCAGGCCTTTCAGCTCAAGAAGCCTCAGATTTTTTTTCTTTGTAAGGACAGGAAGCGCTTTTTCATCAAATCCGGGGGCGATAACGCCTTCAACAAAGTACTTAGCGATTTCTTCTGCTGTTTTTTCATCAACACATGTATTAACAGCAATGACTGACCCGAAAGCGGAAACCGGATCGGTTGCCCAGGCTTTTTTAAAAATATCCAGCAGGCTTTCGTCGCCTTCCGCGACACCGCAGGGATTTGTGTGCTTGACAACAACAACAGCGCTTTTTGAGAATTCTTTAACAAGATCCAGAGCGCCGTCAAAATCAATAATGTTATTAAACGAAAGCTCTTTGCCGTGAATTTGTCTGGCCTCGAGAAGGGGAGGTTCGGCTGTCCACCGCATGCCGTCAGAGTAATAAGCCGCCTTTTGGTGAGGATTTTCCCCGTAGCGGAGATCCTGGACCTTGTCACCGGAAAAAGTGATTTCTCCCGGAAACGCCGCATCGCCGCCGTTTATATTTTCAGAAAGAAAAGCACTGATGGCGGCATCGTAAGACGCTGTCTGGCAGAAAACGTCTCTGGCCAGCTTTTTTCGTGTTTTATAAGAGACATCACCTGTTTCATTAATCTCTTTTTTGATGATCTCATACTGACCGGGTGATGAAACAACAACGACACTTTCAAAATTCTTTGAACCGCTTCTCAGCATGGACGGACCGCCGATATCAATATTTTCGATCACATCCTGAAACGGCTTCCCGGGATCTTTTGAGGCCTGCTTGAATGGATAGAGGTTGACAACGACCATATCAATAGGGAGGATATCGTTGTCTTTCATTTGCCGGACGTGTTCCTTGTTTTTTCTCAAGGCAAGGAGCCCTCCATGGACCTTTGGATGCAGCGTTTTGACCCGGCCGTCCATCATTTCAGGGAATCCGGTGTACTCGCTGATCTCTTTGACTTCTATACCTTTTTCCTTGAGAAGCTTGTAGGTGCCTCCCGTAGAGATGAGCTCAACGCCTTTTTCAGAAAGGAACTTTGCCATTTCAACGATTCCTGTTTTGTCAGAAACGCTCACCAGAGCTCTTTGAATCTTTGACATTGCTTTCCTCCTCATGTCTTTCAACCGTAACGATAAAAAAACGTTAACGCACGAATGATTATAAATAACGGAACGCAGATTAACGCAGATTGACAGGATTTTTCGGAACAGAGTTCCGAAAAAAATCAGCGGTTATCTGCGAATAAACCATGTTCACGTGGTTTATCCGCGTCCGATAATTTAATGATTACGCGAAGCGCTCCTCAATATCACATTTCAAACTTTAAATTTCAGGATTACGTGGTTCTATTTTAATATCGTTTCCTGCCTGCCTTTGACAACCTCTCCGATAATATTTGATTCCGGGTAAAACGTTTTAGCGGCTTTGAGCATGGATCCGGAATCTTTTTTTGAAACAACAAGAACAATCCCTATGCCCATGTTAAAGACACGGTACATCTCTTTTTCATCGACAGGTCCCCACTCCTGCAGAAGAGAAAAAATAGAAGGAACAGGCATGGCTTCTTTCTGGATCTCAACAGAGCAAGGGGCGGGAAGAATTCGCGGGATGTTTTCTATCAGCCCTCCTCCCGTGATATGAGCGATCCCCTTTATCTGAAAGTTTGCAAAAAGATGCTGAAGAACATCACAGTAGCAGCGATGAGGTTCAAGGATTTCATCCCCGACAGGACGATGAAGCCCCTGCGGCGTGTCGCCGACGGTCATTTTTTTGATTTCAAAGATGATTTTTCGGGCCAGCGTATACCCGTTTGTATGAAGGCCGCTGGAAGGAAGACCGATAAGGATGTCGCCGGACGAGATGCTGCTTCCGTCGATGATCTTTTCCTTATCGACAATACCGACGATGGTTCCCACAAGGTCGTATTCGTCAGTGCGATAAACGTCAGGCATTTCCGCTGTCTCGCCGCCGATAAGGGCGCAGCCGGCTTTTTGACAGACTTCCGACATTCCTCTGACAAGTTCAATCATGACAGGACGGGAGAGCTTTCCGCACCCTATATAATCAAGGAAAAAAATGGGGCTGGCCCCCTGGACCATAATATCATTGATGCAGTGGGAAACAATATCAATGCCTATGCCCCTGTGCTTTCCTGCTGCAACAGCGACTTTGATTTTTGTGCCAACGCCGTCTGTGCTGGAAACGAGAACGGGATTTTTTAAGGAGAGATGAGATAAGTCAAAAAGGCCGCCGAATTGCCCGATGCCCCTGAGGACTTTTTCATTATACGTCTTTTGAGCGAGATCTTTTATATTTTCAACAAAACTTTGCCCTTCAGTAATATCGACTCCCGTATCGCTGTAAGTGATTTTCTTTTCCATATTTTATCTCCTTGTTTATTGTATCTGCAACCATCTGCGTTAGATCTGCGCAAATCTGCGTTAATTGTATCCGCGTTGATCTGCGTTAGATCTGCGCAAATCTGCGTTCTACTGGATTTCACGGATAAAGCTGTCTTTTTCATGGATGTACTTTGAAAGATCATCATCATAGCAAACAGGATATTTTCCGTCAAAGCAGGCGCAGCAAAACTCATTATTCTTTGATCCGATAGCTTTCATGAGGCCGTCCTGGCTGAGATATCCGATAGAATCCACGTTGAGGAATCCTTTAATGGCGCTGATATCATTGTTGGCGGCAAGAAGCTCGCTCTCAGAAGGAAAGTCGATTCCGTAGACGCATCTGTGGCGGTGAGGGGGGCAGGAAATGCGCATGTGGATCTCCTTTGCGCCTGCTTCCCGGAGGCTTTTCACGCGGCTTCGGCTGGTTGTTCCACGAACAATAGAGTCGTCGACAACGATGATGCGTTTTCCCTTAATGATGTTTTTAATGGGATTGAGCTTGATTCTTACGCTGAAATCCCTGAAATCCTGTGTCGGCTGGATGAACGTACGGCCGATGTAGTGATTCCTGATGATCGCCATTTCAAAAGGAATGCCTGATTCTTCTGCGTAGCCGAGCGCTGCCGAGTTGCCGGAATCGGGAACAGGAATGACCATGTCCGCTTTGACCGGATGCTCTTTAGCCAGCTGTCGCCCCATGTTTTTTCTCATCTCGTGGACATTTCTTCCGTCGATCACGCTGTCGGGGCGGGCAAAATAGATATACTCGAAAATACAGAATGATTTCCTTTGAGGCGTTTGAACGAATTTCTCCGATTTAATTCCGGAATAGGAGATGTAGACGATCTCTCCTGGCTCGACGTCCCGAATAAACTGAGCTCCGATGAGGTCGAGCGCACAGGTTTCAGATGAAAGGATATGCGCATATCCTTTTTTTCCGATGCAAAGAGGCCGGAACCCGTTCGGGTCTCGAAGTCCTATAAGGAGGCCCTTCCTGATAAGAGCCAGCGAATAGGCTCCCTCTATCTGGAAAAGAGCGTTTTTCAGGTTTTCATTAAAAGACTGGGATTTCCCTCGGGCAATCAGATGGAGAATAATCTCGCTGTCAACCGTTGTCTGAAAGATAGAGCCTTCCTTTTCCAGTTCCTTTCGCAGTTTCCCTGCATTTACAAGATTCCCGTTATGGGCTATGCCGAGCTCTCCTTTATCTGTGCTGACAAGAAGGGGCTGAGCGTTTTTCTGGAGTGAAGAGCCTGTTGTCGAATAGCGGACGTGCCCCATGGCATAGTTGCCTTTAAGGCTGTCGAGGATTCTTTTATTAAAGACTTTTTCAACAAGCCCCATGCCTTTATGGATATTCAGCTCATCAGGTGTTCCGGAAATAATACCGGCGCTTTCTTGGCCGCGGTGCTGGAGGGCAAAAAGACCGAGGTAGGTCAACTCGCTGGCATTTTCCATACCGTAGACGCCGAAGATCCCGCATTCATCATGTAATTTGCCTTTAGGTATGTTCATTTTTCTTTACCAAGCGATTAGTAAATCACCCATGTGAAACGTGAACGTCGTTATTTTACCCCTTGTAAAACAAGGGATAAACTCCAGCGGGAGCCCAAGAAAATTGTTTTATACAGATCCCTGTTTTCACAGGGATGACAACACTGTTCCTTTTTTGACATTTACACGGACCGGCACAGTGACCGGCCCCTACATGCGTTTTTTCTCTTTGCCCTCTGTGGCTATTTTATCGATCATTGCGCGATAGCGCTCCACAATTTTTAACTTTTATTTTTTCATTTTTAATTTTATTTATAAGACTCCTTTTCTCCATGCTTTTTCAAGAGCCTCAACAGGAAGATCGATAAAAGTTTTGTCTTGAATAAATATTTTTATGTTCTTTTCTGAAATGACGCTTCCGATCTCTACATGAGGAACACGGTGGTTTCCGCAGAAGTTCGCGAATTCTGTCAGTTTATCTTTTTTGACAGAAAGGATGATCCTGGACTGCGTTTCCCCGAAGAGAGCCCCCGCAGGATGCTCGGCCGGGTACGGAAGATTGACAGCAGCTCCTGCCGGCTTTTGTCCGCTGATGCAGCACTCCGCAAGCGCTACGGCGAGCCCCCCTTCGGAAATATCATGAGCAGAGCTGACAAGTCCTTCCCTGATGGCTTCCCGGCAGAAGCTTTGAACGTTGTATTCCATCTCAAGGTCCAGGGCTGGAGGTATACCGACAGAAACATTTTCCATAACGTTCATATATTCTGAGGCGCTGAGCTCTTCTCCTGTCGGGCCGACAAGAACAATCACATCGCCCGGCTCCTTGAAAAACTGTGAAGTGATGTGATCAAGTTTTTCGATGATTCCCAACATGCCGATAACCGGTGTGGGAAAGACAGCGCCGGTCGGGTTATGGTTATAAAAGCTGACGTTTCCCCCTGTTACTGGAGTGCCGAATTTCAGGCAGGCTTCGCTCATGCCTTCGATAACTTTTTTGAACTGCCAGTAGACGTCAAGATTATACGGGTTTCCGAAATTCAGGCAGTTTGTGATGGCCAGAGGCCTGGCGCCGCTGCAGGTAAGGTTTCTTGCCGCTTCGCTGACAGCGATTTTCCCTCCTGTCAGTGGATCGCCGTAGCAGAACCGCCCGTTTCCGTCGCAGGTCATGGCGAGAATTTTATCGGCCTCTTTTACCCAGAGGACAGACGCATCGCTTCCAGGAAGGACAGCCGTATTCGTCTTGACCATATGGTCATACTGTTCATAAATGTCGTGCTTACTTGTGATGTTAGGGGAAGCTAGAAGCTTAAGAAGAGCATGACTAAAGTTAACATCTTTTTTCAGAAGGGCCTTTTCGACGGCCGTCCGGGAATTTTTCGTTAGTTCCCGGATATAGGAAGGCTCTTTGACTTCTCTTGTATAGGCAGGAATATGTTCTGTCAGATCTTTGGCTCTGAGGCTGGCGACAATTTCTCCTTTATTCCTGACGATCATTTCATCGCCTTCCGTGACTGTTCCGATTTTTTCAGCATGCAGGTCCCACTTTTCGAAGATGTCGTTGACTTGCTTTTCTCTTCCTTTTTTAACGATAACAAGCATGCGCTCCTGTGATTCTGAGCAAAGGATTTCATAGGGGATCATGCCTTTTTCCCTTTGAGGGACCAGAGTGACATCGATGTCGATTCCAGAGTTTCCCCGGCTGGCTGTTTCTGAGCACGAGCAGGCAAGTCCGGCAGCTCCCATGTCCTGAATCCCAATAACGGCGCCTGTTTTGAGAAGCTCCAGGCAGGCTTCCATAAGGAGTTTTTCCATGAAGGGATCGCCGACCTGAACAGAAGGCCGTCTGTCCTCGGACGACTCATCAAGATTTTCTGATGCAAAAGTCGCTCCATGAATGCCGTCCCGGCCTGTTGCCGCTCCGACATAGAAAACAGGATTGCCAGGACCCTTTGCTCTTCCTTTAGCGATATCTTCATGTCGGAGAATACCCAGGCAGAAAACGTTCACAAGGGGATTTGTGTCGTAAGACTTATCAAAAAATGTTTCTCCGCCTACTGTGGGGATGCCGATGCAGTTGCCGTAAAAGGCGATACCCCCGACAACTCCACCTGCCAGCCACTTTGAACGCGGCTTGGACGGGTCACCGAACCGTAAAGAATCCATTAGGGCTATCGGTCTTGCCCCCATGGTAAAGATGTCACGGATGATTCCCCCGACCCCTGTGGCTGCTCCCTGGAAGGGCTCGATGGCCGAAGGGTGGTTATGGGATTCGATCTTAAAGGCAACGGCCCAGCCGTCTCCGATGTCGAGAACGCCGGCATTTTCTTCGCCGGCGCCGACAAGAATATTTTTTCCGGTTCTCGGAAAGAGCTTGAGAAGAGGCCGGCTGTTTTTGTAGCTGCAGTGCTCAGACCACATGATAGAGAAAAGGCCGAGCTCAGTGAAGTTCATTTCCCTGCCGCCCAGCAAGTTTTTTATCATCTGGTGCTCTTCAGAGGACAGCCCGTGTTCTTCTACCAGCTTTTTTGTGACCTTCTGCTCTTTGTACATGAAAAACTCCTAAAAGAGATATTAGATACATGATTCATGATCCAGGATACCAGATATTCAAGGAACGCTTCGCTGAAAACAATTAAAACGTCCGTGCGAAGCACACAATATATCGATTATCTTGTATCCTGCATCCTGTATCTATTATTTCTCCTCTATAAATCTTTTCATCGACTGAAAAACTTTTTTCCCATCCGCTGATCCGAGGAGAGGGTTGCAGCAGCGCTCGGGATGGGGCATCATCCCAAGAACATTGTGATCCCTGTTACAGATTCCGGCGATGTCATAAACAGAACCGTTAGGATTGCTCTCATCGTTAATAGTCCCGTCGCTCAGGCAGTAGCGGAAGATAACCTGTCCGTTTTCCTTGAGTTCCTCAAGCCCTTTGTCATCAATATAATAATTGCCCTCTCCGTGAGCGATAGGGATTTTGAGGACCTCGTCTTTTTGAGCATACTGGGAAAAAGGAGTCTTTTCATTTGAAACTTTCAGGTGAACATATCGGCAGATGAACCTCAATTTTCTGTTTCTCAACATGGCCCCGGGAAGAAGACCTGCTTCGAGAAGGATCTGGAAGCCGTTGCAGATACCGATGACAAGCTTTCCTTTCCTGGCAAATTCAATAACGGAATTCATGACAGGCGAAAACCGGGCAATGGCGCCGACCCGGAGATAATCGCCGTAGCTGAACCCTCCCGGGAGAACAAGAGCGTCAAACTCGTTGACCTGTGTTGTTTTGTGCCACACATAGCAGGCGTTGACCCGGATTTCTTCCTTGAGCGAATAGAGGCAGTCTTCATCACAATTTGAACCGGGAAAAACGACAACACCGAACTTCATTCTCATGTCCCTGGGTTAATCTTTCTTATGATTTCATAAAGAAGCGAGCATTATATAAACTTTACATTATATTCACAATAGTATTTTAATAGGGTAAAAATTTCCTTTAGCCATACGTCTTCTGTCATCTGTTTTCTGTCTTCTGATTAAGTGGATGTTCGATAATAAACGTTACAGGTCCATCATTTGTGCTGTGAACATGCATATGGCTTCTGAAAATTCCTGTAAAGACGTTTTTGTGAAAAGTTTTGATTTTATCTGCAAAATATTCAAAAAGCCTGCCTGCCTCGATCGGGGGGGCGCTGAGGTCGAAGCCGGGCCTTTTACCCTTTGAGCAGTCGCCGTAAAGTGTGAATTCCGGAACGATCAATATAGCTCCATCAACATCTTTTACTGAAAGGTTCATCTTCCCCTTTTCGTCTTCAAAAATCCTTAGACCGGCGGCTTTTTCAGCCAGAAAATCGGCGTTTTTTTCATTATCTCCCTTTCGTACGGCAAAGTAAATGAGAAGGCCGTGCTTTTCCATAGAGCAAACGGACTTGCCCTCAACGTGAACAGAAGCATCTTTTACGCGCTGGACGATGATTTTCATATATAAAATCTTTAAAAAAAAATTTCTCAATTTAAAGAATATAATATATACTAACACTCCCAAGAAAGAAAGGCAGTTTTTTGCTGATAAAAGGAGTTGGGAAAATGTCTCAGGAACTTGGCTACGTGCTCATAACACCCTATTCTCTGATGAAATCCCGCACAGGGGGCATTATCAGTCGTCTTTTTGCGCGGACGCAGCTTGAGCTTGTCGGAGCCCGGATGTTTGCTCCGACGAAAAAGATGGTCGATGAGTTCGGTGCTTCGATCAGGGAAGTCATCACAGACAAGAAAGAGAAAGTGAAGGTCAGGGAACTCTTTACCAGATACCTTTACGACAACTGTATTCCAAAAAAAGGCGGAGGAAGCCGCCCCAGGCTTATGTGTCTTCTCTTCAAGGGTGAAAAGGCTGTTCAGCGCCTCAAGGAAGTCGTGGGTTCTATCAGGGGAACGATAGCTGGTGAAACCATCAGGGAAACGTACGGCGACTATATCAAAGATTTTGAAGGAGCGGTCAAGTACTTCGAGCCGGCTGTTTTTATAGGCGTTTCTTCATCGGAAACAAAAAAGCAGTTGAAAATCCTTGCCAGGTACAGCGATTCAGACGGCGGCCTTTTGGAAGATGTTGTTGACTACGGTTCAAAGAAAAATATTGAAAAGACTCTTGTTCTCATCAAGCCGGATAACTTCAGGTTTCCTTCAGGGAGAGCGGGAAATATCATCGATTCTTTTTCAAGGACCGGGCTTTTTATTATCGGCGCCAAAGTTTTGCAGATGAGCGTTTCCCAGGCTGAGGAGTTTTATGACCCTGTTAAAGAAATTTTACGAGAGAAGCTGAAGCCCAAGCTGAAGAACGATATTAAGCAGGCACTGGAAAAAACACTTTTCCTTTCAATGCCTGAAAGCCTTCTCGATCACATGACAGAGGAGCTGAAAGAGCTGAACATGGAAAAAAATTTTCATGAGATTATTCAGTTCATGACAGGATATGATCTGAGTCTTCCTCTTTCAAAAAAGGAAAGGTCTGCGCCTGGGAAGGTCAAGTGCCTTGCTCTTGTCTACCAGGGGCCTGATGCGATCAGGAAGATCAGGGAGCAGCTGGGTTCCACGGATCCATCGAAGGCGGCCCCTGCCACTGTCCGCAAAGAATTCGGACAAAATGTCATGGAAAACACGGCGCATGCATCTGATTCATACGAAAACGCGCTGAGGGAGATGAAAATTGTAAAAATAGACGATAATGAGTTTAAACAAGTGATCAAGGAGCATGTGATATGAAGCTTTCTGAAAGAGCGGGACGCATAGAGCCTTCACCGACCCTGGCCATTACAAGCCTTGCCAAGAAGATGAAAAGCGAGGGAAGGGATGTTCTCAGTTTTGGCTCAGGGGAGCCGGATTTTGATACGCCTTTTGTCATAAAAGAAAAGATCAAAAAAGCACTGGATGCCGGATTTACCAAGTATACGCCGGCTACGGGAACTCAGAAGCTCAAAGAGCTGATCTGTGAGAAGCTGAAGAAAGAAAACGGGCTTGATTATAAGCCGGAAAGTGTTGTCATCTCTTCCGGGGCCAAGCATTCTCTTTACAACATCATGATGGCTGTTTTAAATCCCGGCGATGAGGTTCTTATTCCTGAGCCCTACTGGGTCAGCTATCCGGAGATGGTCAGGCTGGCTGATGGTTTACCTGTTTTTGTTCCCTGTTTTGAGGAAAATGATTTCAAGCTGAAGCCTGAAGATGTCAAGAAGAAGATAACAGATCGCACAAAAGCCCTCATCATCAACAGCCCCAGCAATCCGACAGGAGCTGTCTATGAAGAGAGCGATTTGAAAAAAATAGCTGAGATCTGCGTGGCAAAAGATATTCTTGTCATCTCAGATGAGATCTATGAAAAGATTATTTATCCTCCGGCCGAGCATGTTTCTATTGCATCATTCGGAAGTGAGATTTTCAAGAGGACAATTGTTGTTAACGGATTTTCCAAATCCTATTCCATGACAGGGCTTCGGATGGGCTATCTTGCCGGACCGTCGGATATTGTGAGGGCGATAGGCAATATCCAGAGCCACAGCACGTCCAATCCTGTCTCTATTGTCATGCGGGGCCTTGAGGAAGCGTTCTGGATCGACGATGAAATTGAAAAAATGCGCAGGACTTTTGAAAAAAGGCGCGATGTCATCGTTGAGAAGCTTAACGGCATTCAGGGAATATCCTGCAGGAAGCCGGAAGGGGCTTTTTATGTTTTCCCGAATATCAGATCTCTCGGGATGGGGTCTTTCGAATTCGCTGAAAAGATACTTAAGGAGAAAGAAGTGGCTGTCGTTCCGGGAAAACCTTTTGGTGCAGACGAGAACATAAGGCTCTCTTACGCGACAGATGATGAGACGATCCGAAGGGGCCTTGAGCGAATCGAAGAGTTTGTAAAGAAGATTCAAAGTTAAAATTTTTAAAAAGTTGTCATTTATGCGAAAGAGCGAACCGAATGCCCACCCCGGAGGTGGAATATTCTATAAGGCTAAAAAATGATTCCACCTCCGGGGTGGAACTATAACGGTTCTCTTTATTCTATTTAAAAATAAAAGGGGGATCTTCCATGTCAACTATTAAAGTCAGGAAAGACGGGACTCTTGAAGTTCTCGATGATCCTGTCATTCCTTTTATTGAAGGAGACGGCATTGGGCCGGATATCTGGAAAGCGACTCGGAATGTTGTTGATGCGGCGGTGGAAAAGGCTTATGGCAGCAAGAAAGAAATTCAATGGAAGCAGATTTTTGCCGGAGAAAAAGCCGTTGAAAAGCATGGATGTCCGCTTCCGGACGCGACTTTGGAGGAAATCAAGAAATACCGTGTGGCCATCAAGGGACCTCTCACGACTCCTGTTGGCGGCGGCATACGAAGCCTGAATGTTGCCATCCGGCAGAAGCTGGAACTCTATGCCTGCGTCAGGCCTGTTCAATATATCCCCGGAGTCCCTAGCCCGGTTAAAAACCCGGAAGATGTTGATATGGTCATTTTTCGGGAAAATACAGAGGATGTCTATGCAGGGATTGAATGGAGCAGCGGAAGCCGGGAAGCAGAAAAGGTTATTTCTTTCCTGAATAAAGAGATGCATTGTCACATTCGAACGACTTCAGGTGTCGGAATAAAGCCGATATCTCCGGAAGGGACAAAAAGACTTGTCAGAAAAGCCATTCAGTATGCTTTGGACAACAACCGCGATTCGGTAACCCTTGTCCACAAAGGCAACATCATGAAGTTTACAGAGGGCGCCTTTCGGGACTGGGGATATGAAGAAGCCAGGGAGAATTTTAAAGACGTGACCGTCACTGAACAGGATTTATGGGAAAAGCATGGCGGAAAAGCGGCATCAGGTAAGATTGTGATCAAAGACAGGATTGCTGATGCGATGTTCCAGCAGGTTCTTCTAAGACCTGCCGAATATTCTGTTCTGGCGCTTCCAAATCTGAACGGAGATTATATTTCTGACGCCCTGGCTGCGCAGACAGGCGGCCTGGGCCTGGCGCCCGGCGCCAATATCGGCGATGGTGTCGCTGTTTTTGAGGCCACTCACGGAACAGCTCCTAAATATGCCGGCCAGGACAAGGTCAATCCCGGTTCTCTTGTTCTTTCGGCAAAGCTCATGCTGGAGTTTCTTGGATGGAAGGAAGCAGCTGATCTGATCTTCAAAGGGATCAGCGAAGCCATAAAAAGAAAGACCGTCACTTATGACCTTCACAGGCAGATCGAAGGTGCAACGCTTTTAAAATGCTCGGAATTCGGAGAGAAGATTATCGAAAATATGTGATATCCGTTTAGTCCGTCAGGACCGTTCCCCGTTAAGACCGTTATCAATAAGGTGCGCTAACGCGCAGATGATTGTCAAATTAACCACACGTTCACACGAATAAACACAAATATTCGCACTTCGTGCGAATTTTATTTATTCTGTTTTTTCTTGTCTCGGGTCTTGGGTCTCGCTTAAACGGATCTTGAAATGATTTCAAAAGTTTCTGTGGCAATAACAAGCTCTTCATTGGTGTGGATGGCCATAGCAAATATTTTTGAGTCGGCGGTTGAAATAATGGTTTCATTTTTCTTATTGGCTTCCACGTCTATTTTCAATCCTAGGTAAGTAAAATTCTGAAGGACTTTTATTCGGATATATGAACTGTTTTCCCCTATGCCTGCAGTAAAAACAATCGCATCCACGCCATTCATGGCCGCTGCATAAGCTCCGATATATTTCTGTATTCGATAAACATACATTTCTATGCCGTTAATAGCATCAACAGATCCTTTTTTCGCTTCGTCAAGAATATCGCGCATGTCCCGCTTGCCGGTCAGGGCGAGAAGTCCGGCCTTTTTGTTCATCAGAATATTGACCTCTTCAAGAGGCATGTCCTTGACCTCCATGATATAAAGAGGGATATAAGGGTCAAGGTCCCCGCAGCGTGTCCCCATGAGGATGCCTTCAAGAGGAGTGAATCCCATGGATGTATCGACAGACTTTCCTTTGAGAAAAGCTGTTATTGAGCCGCCGTTTCCGAGGTGGCAGGTAATGATCTTCAGCTCTTCAAAAGGTTTTCCTATGGCCTGTGCGGCTTTTCTGGCCACATAGCCGTGTGAAGTGCCGTGAAACCCGTAGCGCCTGATGCCAAACTTGGTGTAAAACTCCTTTGGCAGTCCGTAAAGATAGGCTTTGGGAGGCATGGTCTGGTGTATGGCGGTATCAAAAACAGCAACCTGGGGCACTTCCGGGAGGCTTTCGCTTGTGGCTTCGATCCCAAGAA
>JAFGJP010000157.1 GCA_016929035.1 Candidatus Auribacterota bacterium
AACACAGAGAAAAACGGGGTCAATTTTTCGCCTTCGGCGATTTTTTTTAACAAAGGAATTCACGCACGCCAAAGCGTGTGTAAAAAGTTGCCTTTGCGTTAAAATATTATCCAGCTGAAACAAACTCTCCTCGTGCATTTTAAGATGTCTTGCTGATTTACTGTCCGGATGCTGCAATGCTCTCAAGAATACTGGAATGAATCTCACGTACCGCTTCCTGGATGTCCTTTCCGCGTCGAGCCAAAACATATTCCGCACGTGATCCTTCCCAAAAAGCTTCCTTCAAGCAACTGCCGGCTATACGGCTTTCAAAAACATGATGACATTTTTTTCCCTGTTCTCCTCCACGGTAAATCAAAGCAAACATTCCCCAGGGAAAAGTCATATTCTGAGAAATGCATCCCGGCTCTTCTCTCTTGTGATCAGGGAAAAACTGTCTTTTTTTATAAACATAAGCGCGTCCGAAGACCTTCTTCTCAGTGATAAATGTCAATCGAATACGGTCGTGCTTAAAGATCAGGAGAGAAAAAGGCAGCCAGAGAAGAGATTGCCTGGGAAGAAGAACCAAAGAGCATTCGATCCCGGCCACTCCGAGCCCGCTGACTTTATAGCTCGCGTGATAGCCGATGACCCCGCCGATATTGACATAGCTTTTCTGCGATGGATAAAGTACCGACTCTATCTTTTGAAACGTCATCCGGGCGATCATCCTGTTCATATAAGCGCCCCAGAAGTACCCTGCTGTCAGCAACAAAGCAAAAACGATAAACAACTTATACGCGACTGTATTCATAGCCTTTATCGTGATGGTGGAAATTACAGTTCCGGGACATGGTTAATCATATGAGACATATCGTCTGTCTCACGGATAAAAGGAACGAGAACAACGTGACTGACCTTCTTCGATATATCCTTCAGCTCTTTGCTGACATGCCGTGACAGGCCGGGCTCTTCGGATTCAAATTTATTGATATAGAGCGTTTTCACCTTTAAATCAAGAGATTCAAGACACTGAATAATCTTTTGAGTTTCCATGATGCTCAGGCGCTCATCCGTGCACACGATCTGTATGCGGCAAAGATCTCTGTTTTGAAAAATGTCCTGGATCGTGATCATCTTTTTATTCAGCTCCAGAAGCTTTTCATAGACTTTATCCGGCTCTTTCGTGTTCGCTTTGCCTTTGCGCCGCCCTCGGATGTTCTCCAGTATCTCTTTTTTATCGATGATCTGCTCCCGAAGAAATAAAAGTTTCTGACACCACAGATTATTGACCTGAGGAAGAGCCATAAAGCGAAGAGAGAGCGCCGTCGGAGGCATGTCCATAACAATCCTCATGCCGCGGACATCGCTTTGTAGAAGATCGATAAATTCAAGAAGAATCACGTACTCAGCAACCCCGGGAGAAAGCTCCAGCAGCTTTAAGTAGTGGTCAAGATGAAACGCTTTCTGATAGGAGTAGATGCCCTCCAGAAGATGAGTCAGGCGGGAAAGATAATCCCGCGATCTCTTTTCCATATCAAACTCCTTAAGGGTCAAAAAAGTATTGTACTGATACTCTTCTCCGATCTTCAGATGAAAAATGTCTCCGAGGTTGTGGGCCGGGTCAAAAGAAATCAGCTGGGTTTTTTGCC
Source organism: Candidatus Auribacterota bacterium (assembly GCA_016929035.1). Taxonomy (GTDB): domain Bacteria; phylum Auribacterota; class JAFGBW01; order JAFGBW01; family JAFGJP01; genus JAFGJP01. Next base: position 1,632 of record JAFGJP010000157.1, read on the forward strand.
TCTTTGAAGAAGACTGAAGCGCACGAAGAGATGAAAGCGTTGTCTTTCCGACTCCTCCTTTTCCGAGAAAAATCTCGATCTGGGGACAGCTTCTTTCTCTGCTTTCGATATTCATAATCGTAACATTCCTGATCTGTCAGGCTACAGCCCGTCAAAAACAGACGCGATGTCTGACAGCATATCTGAAGCGCGGGTCGAGCGCACAAGCAGGGCCTTCAGCTCGCTTTCCATATAGGGCAAAAGCTCATAGGCCACAGACGATGGAGGAAGGGGAAGCCCGATAAACGGTGAATAAACAAGAAGAGCAAAAAGGTTCTCCAGCTCGTGAAGCTCATATTCGATCAGATCTGTTGCTTCTCTCTTCTGCAGCTCCCAGAATGCCGTGAGGGCACGGCAAAGTTGAGATTTGATTTTTTTTGGATCTATCATTATTCATTCGAACTTTTCAGATAAAAGCTTTTTGAAAGCAGGAGGTTGATGACCATCATGGCAACAGAGATGACGGCAAGAATGATCCCCGTCAGAATGTTCTCCCTGATATACCCGGGAAGAACAAAAACAATGAACCAGGCGAGCGCGCACGTGACGGTTACCCAGAGAAAAACAGAAGGAATAAATATCCACGCGCTCCGCTTGATCCGGCTGGCCTTGATGACCCAAAGCGTACCTGTAATAAGGGCTATCGAAGCAAGAAGCTGGTTGGCCGCTCCGAAAGCCGGCCATATGACCTTGTATTTCCCGCTTGCCGCAAGAAAAATCCCCAAAACGGCCGGGATAAGCGAGGCTATCCACTTATTCGTGACCAAGTGGTGGAAAACCTGCGACTTTTCTCTCAGGTCTGAGGAAAGGTCCGATATCACGTACCGGCCAAGCCGGTTTGTCGTATCGAGCGTTGTGAGGGCGAAAGACGACACCCAGATGGCGGCAAAAATACCCAGGATCTTTTCTGAAATAAAGGGCAATGTGCGGCTGATCATTCTGGCGTATGACAGAGAAAACAGAGAAACCGGCCCTCCGATCTTCTCGTGATTGAGCAGTGACGAATAGTCCCTGCCCCAGCTGCCCGGCAGAGGGGATGCGCCCAGCTTTTCCTGAAAAATCATGAGGCCAAAAGAAGAAATGCAAACGATGACCAGCGTCGAGAGCATGCCTTCTGTAAACATACTGCCAAAGCCGATGAAAAGTCCATCCGTCTCTTTGTCAAGCTGCTTGGAGGATGTGCCGGAAGCAACAAGAGAATGGAATCCGGATAGAGACCCGCACGCGATGATAAGGGGAATGATCGGCCAGAAAGGCGTAGCCCTGGACTCTAGAACAACCGGGGCAAACTGCGTTACAGCCGGAGCCGTGAACCGGCACAGAGATCCAAGCCCTCCGACGACGCCGAGCACCATGCCGGCATAAAGAAGCCAGGAGTTCAGATAATCTCTTGGCTGAAGAAGCACGTTGACAGGCAGAGCAGAAGCCGTCACGATGTAAGCAAAAAGAATAACCATCCAGGTGTTGTAAGAAAGGCTAACCGGGAAAAGCTTGCCGAGCCAGAGGGAAAGACCAAGCAGCGCAATGCCGATCAGGGTCGCCAGCTTGAACTCCATCTTGAGACGGTACATCAGAACTCCGAGAGCAAGCGCGGCGAGAACAGTGAAAAAATACGAAGAAGCCACCTGGGGGCTGCTCTCAAAAGTTTTTCCTACGACCGCGCCGAACGCGGCGATCACCAGTATAAGGAGAAAAAGGACAAACCACTGGACGTAACGACCGGTTTTTTTTCCGAAAAAATCCATGGCGATAAACTGTATGGAGCATCCCCGGCACCTGACAGAAGCCATTAAAGCAAAATAATCATGAATAGCTCCTATAAAAATATTGCCGAGCCAGACCCAGAGAAGGCCCGGCAGCCATCCCCAGGCGAGAGCTATGACCGGACCGATAATGGGAGCGGCTCCTGCTATGGAAGCAAAATGATGTCCAAAAAGGACTGTCCTCCTGGCCGGAATAAAATCCACTCCGTCATAATGGGAGTGAGCAGGCGTCTTTCTGGAATCGTCGACCTTTATGATTTTCTTTGCCAGGAATCCTCCGAAAATGTGGTAGAGAAAAACATAAATGAGAATTCCTGCGATAATAACGGCGCTTGCCATAGACCTCTCTTCCTTTTGTGTTAAATTATATCTGGACAGCACAAAAATATCAAATGAATATGATCTCTGCAGCCGCAGGAGAAAACTGTTGTCAGAAGCTGTTGAATCATTATAATGAAAAAAGGTGCACCGATGTGCGAATATTTTATAATCAGGACGCAGATGAAAGCAGATTGACAGGATTTTACTGAAGAGACGCAAATGAAAAAATTGACCATCAAGACCCACAGCCAGAACGAGTTTATCGATATCACGCATGACGTGAGAAGCTATATCTCTCAAGCCGGCGTTTCATCAGGGCTTTGCACGGTTTTTGTTCCGCACACGACAGCCGGCGTTACGGTCAATGAAAACGCAGACCCGAATGTTCGCAAAGATATCTTGAAATACCTGAGCTCTTTAATCCCGAGGAAAGCCGACTTCAGTCATTCTGAGGGAAACTCTGACAGCCACATCAAGTCCTCTGTCATCGGCTGCGAAAAAACGTTTATCATCGAGGAAGGACAGATCCTTCTTGGAACATGGCAGGGGATATACTTTTGCGAATTTGACGGCCCGCGAACTCGGACTCTTTTTATAAAAGTGACAGGAGCCTGATCTATGAAAAAAAAGCGCGAAAAAAAGTATGAACTTTGCCTGATCGGAGCAGGGAACATGGGGGAGGCGATCATTTCCGGCCTTCTTGCAAAAAAGCTCTTTTCAAAAAAAGGCATCATGGCCATTGACGTGTCGATGTCCAGAAGAAAGCAAATCAAGAAAAAATACGGGATAACGTGCACAGAAAAGCTGTCTTTTTGCAGACAGTCAAAGAGAGTCCTTCTGGCTGTCAAGCCCCAGGACATTAAGGGCGTTCTCAGGGAAATTCGAAATCATGTCCAAAAGGGACAGCTTATTATTTCTATCGTTGCAGGAAAGACCCTTCAGAGCATAGAGAAAGCTTTTCCTTTTCTCCCTCCTGTCGTCCGGGTCATGCCCAATACGCCAGCTCTTGTCAGGCAGGGGGTTTCAGGGGTATGCTTTAATAAGAAAGTAACCTCCAGGCAGAAAAAAGAGGCCACGCGCATCATGAAAAGCATTGGACAGGTCATCATTTTCAAGGAAAAGGCTATGAACGCTGTAACAGCTGTCAGCGGAAGCGGCCCAGCTTATGTTTTTTATTTTCTCGAAGCTTATCTTCAGGCGGCCAAAGGCCTCGGGCTTCATGAGAAAGACGCTGAAGTCCTTGTCACGGGAACAATAAGAGGCGCTCTGGCGCTCCTCTTACAATCCGGAGAAGCGCCTGAAGGTTTAAGAAAAAAAGTCACGTCAAAAGGTGGAACGACTGAAGCGGCCTTGAAAATCTTTGATAAGAAAAAATTCCGGGACATCTTCAAACAAGCTGTCAAAGCGGCCGAAAAGCGCGGGCGTGAACTCAATAAAATGTAAAAAAATGTGCGATTCAAGATGCAGGATGCACGAAAATGGATTTTATGCGTTAGATTGTTTCGCTGTGCCCGCAATGACGATTTTCATGGAATGGAGAAGCACAAAATGGATTATGAAAGCGTTGGGAAGGTTTTTTTAGCGACATTGGAAATTTTAGCAAAGCAGAACGAGCGAAGACGGGAATCCGCCATAGTCTCGCCAAAGGCAGATGGCGAGGATGTCTGACGACTACACCCAAAGGGTGCAGGATGAGTTCCGCAGCCACCAGATTCGCGAGTTGCCTTTGCGTTAAGAAATTGTCCAGGAGCTGAAAAAACCTCCCTTATGCTTTAGATTTACAATTGACATAGCGTCCCAAACGAAAGTATATTTGGCTCTGAATATGATTGACATTCTTATCGATCTTTTTGCAACGCTCCTTCTTATCAGGCTTCTTGTTCCCAATACCGGACAGATGTATTTTAACAGGCCTTTCCAGTGGATCGTGAAGATCACTGAGCCTTTCTGCAGACTGCCCCTGGCCGTCACAAAGGGCAAGGTCATCGCCTTTTCTCCAGCTGTCTCTTTTACCTTTTTTATCCTTCTGAAGGCTTTGCTGCATGCCGGAGGATATCATATCTTTTTCTTTTCAGGAAAAGAGCCGCTGTCTTCCCACAAGGGGGCGTTTCTGATGTACACGTCAGTTGGCTTTCTCTCAGCTGTTCACTTTAGCTTCACCAGCTACCTGAAATTTCTTTTTCAGTCATGCATGTTCATGTTTTTCGCGGTGCTGGCTTCTCATTCACAGAGGGTAACCAATCATATTCTGTTTATCCTTCACCACTTTCTCCGCGCTATGGCAGACCGGCTAATCCCTGCAAGGCTGAAAACCGGCATATATGAAAAACCTCTTCTTTTTCTTCTCTCTCTTCTTTTCATATTTGCTTTTTTCTTCACGGTTCTTTTTCTGGCTGGAGAAAAAATCGGCCTTTTCGCTCTGCCTTACAGGGAAGCGTCATCTTTTCTTATCTGGCTCAGCCTTGTCATGTCCGTGATGTCCCTGAATGTTATAAAGATATTACTGCCCCTTCTTCTCATTCGCATTGTTCTGAGCTGGTTCTTTCCCTCGAGAACCATGCTTTATCAGATACTGGAGGCTTTGACCGATCCGGTTTTAGAACCCTTTAAAAAGCTTCCTCTTCAGGCCGGAGCGTTTGACTTTTCTCCTTTAATCGCTTTTTTTGCCGTCTCCATTTTTTTTGAGATCGTTTCAAAATTCCTCAATAATCTTTTTTTACTGCTATAAGAAAGATGAAATGAGCTAAACTTATGAATTTCCTCAAAGCCGAAAAAGACGGTGTCAGCCTTTTCATCAAAGTAACGCCTTCTTCTCCAAAAAACCAGATTTCAGGCATCGGGGAAGACTCTCTCCAGATCAGGATCAAATCTCCGCCTGAAAAAGGGAAGGCCAACAGGGAGCTCGTCTCTTTTCTTGCCAAGCTGCTGGATGTTCCCAAAAACAGCATCACCATCACCCGGGGAGAGACCTCGCGGAGAAAAAAAGTCTTTATCTGCGGGGTGACGACTGAAAGAGCCTTGAAGGCTTTACCCAAAGCTCATCTTTAACATGCCTGTCTCAAGATGAAACGACTGCCAGCTCAAAAAATTGTGTTTGGATTTTTTTACTATTTTTAATACAATACTTTCTTTTAAAATTTTTTTATGATAGAATACAGTCGTTCCGTAAGACTTTTTGAGAACGCATGTTAAGGAGTTATTTATGGCGCAAGACATCAAAGAATCCAAAGACAAAAAAAACAAATACAGGGAAACTCCTCCCAAAGGCGATAAGTTTCCTTCAGGCAAAGACACCATCAAGCCGTACATGATCTGGCTCGTGGCTTTTATTATTGTCTTCATTCTTTTTTTCGTTACCAAAAGATCCGAGCAGGTCCTCAAGCTCGATTATTCCCAGTTTATTCAGCTTGTGAAAGAAAAAAAAGTAGAAACAGCAGTACTCTACGACGAGTCGCCAAAAGTCGAGGGCACCCTCGATGAAAAGGATGCCTCGGGAAAAATAATAAAGAAAAAATACATTACCAACCGGCTCAGAGAAGATAAAAATCTTTCAGAGGTCCTGCTGGAAAACAACGTGGATGTGACCGTCAAGGAATCAAGCGGCATTTTCACTCACCTGATGATCTCTGTCATTCCCACTCTTTTTATCGTCCTCCTTTTGTGGTTTCTGATAAGCCGGCAGATGCGCGGCATAGGGAAGGGCACGATGAGCTTTATTAAAAGCCGGGCCAGGCAGTGGAACAAAGAAGACAGCCGGATTACTTTCAAAGACGTCGCAGGAATCGATGAAGCGAAAGAAGAGGTCGAGGAGATCATTGATTTCCTGAAAAATCCTGATAAGTTTGTCAAGCTTGGCGGAAGGATCCCTAAAGGAGTCCTTCTCATGGGCCCCCCGGGAACAGGCAAGACGCTTCTGGCCAAAGCCATCGCCGGGGAAGCTGACGTCCCCTTTTTTAGTATCAGCGGCTCTGACTTTGTGGAAATGTTTGTCGGCGTCGGCGCATCAAGGGTGAGAGATCTTTTCGATCAGGGAAAGAAAAGCGCTCCCTGCATTATTTTCATTGACGAAATCGATGCCGTCGGCCGCCACAGAGGGGCCGGAATAGGGGGCGGGCATGATGAAAGGGAACAGACCCTTAACGCTATCCTTGTCGAAATGGACGGGTTCAATACGGACAAAGGCGTCATCATCATAGCGGCAACCAACCGCCCCGACGTTCTTGACCCCGCACTCCTTCGGCCGGGACGGTTCGACAGGCAGATCGTCATCAACCTCCCTGATATCGATCAGCGAGAAAAGATCCTCCAGGTGCATGCCAAAAACGTCAAAATAACAAAAGATGCGGACCTCCGGACGGTCGCCAGGGGAACGGTCTATTTTTCAGGGGCAGACCTGGCCAACCTTATCAATGAATCAGCGCTTCTGGCGGCCAGAAAGGGAAAAGATGCCGTGGAGCTGGAAGATCTTGAAGAAGCCCGCGACAAGGTTCTCTGGGGACGAGAAAGAAAAAGCGTGAACATAGCCGAGGAAGATAAAAAGATTACTGCTTATCATGAAGCAGGTCACACGATTGTCTCGGCCATGCTTGAGGACTCTGAGCCTGTCCATAAAGTCTCCATCATTCCCAGGGGACACGCTCTCGGCATGACCATGCAGCTTCCCAAGAAAGACGAGTTCATCAAACAAAAAAACAAGCTTCTCAGCGAAGTCCAGGTTCTCTACGGCGGGCGAATCGCCGAAGAAATTGTCTTTGGAGAGATCTCCACCGGCTCATCCAACGACATTAAACGGGCTTCTCAGATCATCAGAAAAATGATCACCCAATGGGGGATGAGCGAAGAGCTCGGTCCCATCACGTATGGAGAAAGAGAAGAGCATATTTTTCTCGGAAAAGAAATCAGCCGCCAGATCGACTACAGCGAAGCAACGGCTTTAAAAATCGATCAGGAAGTCAAACATCTGACAAATGTCTGTTACGAGAAGGCGAATGAAATCATCCATCAGAACGAAAAAAATCTGCACCGGCTGGCGGATTATCTTCTCAAGCGCGAGGTCCTCACGGGCGAAGAGGTGGAGAAAATCATCTCCGGGGAAGAGCTTCCCCCCGTTGTTCCAAAAAAAACAGTAAAGAAAGATCCTGAAAAAAAAGAGGAAGAGCCGGAATCTTTCGGCGGGCTCAGCAGTAAACCCCGTTAGAGAACAAAGTTCTCTAACAGTATGCGCTGATGGGAGCATTAAACCACCATCAGCTCCAAGCGGTAATGACCGCCGGTTAAAACCAGCGGCTTTCTCTAACGGGGTAAAAAAGAAAATGCATGAAAGCGATTTGTGAAAGTCCTATGTTGAAAAAAATATTTTCGCGTGACAAAACGCTGATCATGGGAATCCTTAACGTTACGCCTGATTCGTTCTATGACGGAGGGAAAAACTTTTCATTGGACAAGGCTGCTGCAAGAGCCGGAGAGATCGAAAAAGAGGGCGCCGACATACTCGACATCGGCGGCGAATCATCGCGGCCCGGCTCAGACGAGGTTTCTCAAGAAGAGGAGGTCCGAAGGGTCATTCCTGTTCTCCATGCGCTCAAGGGGCACCTTCATATCCCTGTGTCACTCGACACCAGCCGAAGCCGAGTTTTGGAAAAGGCTCTTAAGACAGGCATGGTTTCCATCGTGAATGATATCTATGCCTGCCGAAGGGATCCCCGCGTTGCCGAGCTTGCCGCTGAACACGGCCTGGCCCTTGTTCTGATGCACATGCAGGGAAATCCGAAGACCATGCAGGAGAATCCCCGCTACAGCGATGTCATCTCTGAGATAATGACGTTTTTTGAGGAAAGGATCTCCTTTGTAACGACAAAGGGAGTAAGGGAAAGCCGCATCATCCTTGATCCCGGCATCGGCTTCGGCAAGCGGCTGGAAGACAATCTCCTCATTATAAAAAATATCCCTAAGTTTAAATCATTCGGCTGTCCTGTTCTCTTAGGCCCGTCCCGCAAATCGTTTATCGGGATGCTGACGGGACGTAGCAAAGAAGAGCGCCTCTCCGGAACGTCCGCCTCTGTCGCCTGCTGCG
>JAFGJP010000158.1 GCA_016929035.1 Candidatus Auribacterota bacterium
CGAAGCGTGCGGTAAACACCAAAAACAGGCCCTGACGGATCCCTTGCATTATCCTCCACGGCCCTGTAATCCGGCATGTACCAGTTTGCGCACCACTCCCAGGTGTTTCCGCAGGAGTCAAAGACATGCCATGGATTGCCTTCATATTTATCAACCGGCGTCGTATCAAGAAACCCGGACTCGATGCTGTTGCAGCGGCCTTCTTCAAAAATATTTCCCCAGGAATAGATCTTTTGACTATCGCCTGCTTTGGCCATATATTCCCACTGGAATTCCGTGGGAAGCTCCGCTTCGACCCAGCTGCAAAAAGCCTGCGCATCCCTGTAAGACACCTGAACAACAGGATGGGTCATTTTATCCTCTATACCGGAATCCAGTCCAAAAGGATGGCGCCAGCAGGCCCCTTTTACCTTTTTATATCCGCCTCGTTGAAAATAAAAGCTTCCCTTTCGGTAGCTTTCCGGCCTCTCCTGCCATTTTGTCTGCGTCAAGACCCACCCGTAGCCCATTCTCTCCGCATCTGTCTTATACCCTGTCTTTTCAATGAACTGCTGAAAAAGCTCATTGACAATAGGATATTTTCCGACTAAAAAATCGTTGATCTCTATTCTGTGCCTGGGGCCTTCGTTCCTGCTTTTGTTTTCAGAGCCGATTTCACATGAGCCGCCGTGAATTTTTACAAGCTTGGCATAAGAGCGCTTGAGCTCGTCAAAATCATCCCCGATGGCTTTTTTTAAAAAATTGACTTCTTCTTCCGCAGAAATGCCGGCAAGGCCGAGCTCCGATGACTCGACTTTCACATCTTCCTGCGTCGTTATCTCTTTCTCTTTTCCGCCTTTTTTCTTGTAAAGAGCTTCCCCGTCTTTTTCCTGCTTCTTAATATCGTCAAGCCGCTTCTTCAATTCTTCGAGCTGCTCTTTAAGGGACTCAGATTGTTTTGCCAGCTCATCTCTTTCCTTTTGAAGTTTTCTTTTTTCCTCTTCAAGACGTTGCAGCTTCTCTTCAAGTTCCTGTATCCTTTTTTCGTCTTTTTCTTTTTCAAGCTGGTCCCGGAGCTTCTTCAGCTCTTCTTCTTTCTTTTTCAGCTCTTCTTCGCGGTCCCTGATCTGCTTTTCCCGCTTTTCAATCCTATCCAGCTCTTCTTCCAGCTTCTTTTCTCTTCTATTGAGCTCTTCTTTCATCTTCCTGAGCTCTTCAAGCTCTTTCTGGATGTCTTCGATCTTCTGTCTTTCACCGTCGCTTTTTATTTCTTCTTTTGTGACTTCGGGCACAGTTACGTCCTGCTCCGCCTCTTTTTCTTTTTTCTTTTCCTTCTGATCAACAGAGACATCTTCCTCTTCGACAGATACGTCCAGGAACATATCCCTGTCCGGCACATCCTCACCCTTTGTATCCAGATAGGCAGCTTTGACATCCTTGGGTTTCACAGCATCTTTTTCCGCGCCTTCCTGCTTTGTTCTGGCAAGGACATCTTCCGCATCCTTTGACTCTTCAAGGGTCGAGGTCTGCTCCTTGAAGTTTTCCAGGCTTGCTTCATCGCCCTCTTCGCTTCTCGCTTTCCGAATGATGTCTTCCATTTCCTGGACGGTCTCTTCAATACCCTTATCCTTATAAAGATCTCCCTCGGCATCCGCTTTTTCATCAGGTGAAAGGCCGCCTTCATCGCGCTTGATTTTTGTCTCCACTTTGCTTAAATACATCTTTAAAGCGCTTATCTTGATGCTGAGCTGCTCAATAATATCTTCCTTGGCTGATTCAATTATCCCGAACCGGTTTGTCCGCATGACACGGACACCTTTGGGATTTGTTCCCTTTTTATGCATGTCCTTGAGCAGCCGGTTGACGCCTGACTTCAGGGCAGAAAAAGCTTTCCTGTACTTTTTCAGTTCTTTTTCATCAGTGATTGTCCCTTTCTTTCCCCATATTTTCTGGATGATCTCATCAGAGGGAATGGTTCCCTTTTTGTTCAAATCCTCATCTTTCTCGTAATAGCTTCTTAAGATTTTCAGAAGGATATACCTTTGGGAATTCTTGCGGGAAGGGAATTTTTTCAGAACATCGTCAAAATCCTTTAAAAGAAAAAAATCCGTTACAAGCATGAAAGTTCAGCTCCCTTTTGTCGTCACACATTATTGTATAACACAAATATCGGCAGGAAAAGCGAAGAACGTGAAAGGAAGGTTAGGCCCGTTGAGACTGTTATGTCCGTTTAGTCCGTTAAATCGGAACGCTCCGCTGATTGATCAGAAAATTTCACCATGGAGAACACCGAGGGGAACAGGTTTTATTCGCATGCAGTGCGAAAACTTATCTCCATTTGTGTGAATTCGTATGTATTTGTGGCTAATTATTTGAATATTTCAGCGAAGCGTTCCTCAAAAAAAAGGCGGTCAAAAACCGCCTCTTTTTTATTCGACGCACAACGACTTTTTATAACACGATTTTGTGCCTTTTCAGAAAATCGATATCGTTCTGGTTCCAGGTGTCATCCATGTGAATTTCTTCGGCGACCAGCCGCTCTTTGAGAAATTCATCAAAGACGTTTAAGAAATCTTTGGCTTCTTTGTCTACCAGAAATGTAAAAAGAAACATGTGCATATCTTTTTCATCTTTTTTCAAGATACGCTTCAGTTTCTGGAACTCTCCTGAATCAAGAATGGCTTTATTCAAAATATCCTGGAGCTTCTGAATGTACTGCTTGATCTGTTTTTCTTTATCCATATTCAGCAAATTCCTCTTCTACTTTATTATATAATAATAATCGACTAATTCTGATAATTATTTTGTTTTTTTTCAAAAATCTGTGAATTTATTTATCTTTGAGAACTCCTGGCGGAAACTGCTTGACCATGATGGTCTCAATCCATTCTTTTGATTCCCGGGGATTCATCCGCCAGTACGTCGGGCAGGAAGATAGAAGCTCCACAATGGAAAAACCTCTCCTCTCAAGCTGCTTCTCGAACGCTTTGAGTATGTATTGCCTTGCCAGACGGATCTCCTTTGGCTGTGTCAACAGCCCTCGCACTGCATAACTAACTCCATCTAAGGAACTTAAAATTTCCGTGATCTTCAAGGGATAGCCAGCCGATATGGGTTCCCTCCCCTTTGGCGTTGTTGCTGTTTTTTGACCAAGGAGTGTTGTCGGAGCCATCTGTCCGCCTGTCATGCCATAGACAGCATTGTTAATAAAGATCACTGTAATATGTTCACCTCTGTTAGCCGCGTGGAGGATCTCTGATGTCCCTATAGCCGCTAAATCACCATCTCCCTGGTATGTAAAGACGATTTTGTCAGGCAAAGCTCTTTTCAGCCCTGTTGCCACTGCCGGTGTTCTTCCATGAGGGGCCTCTGTACAATCAAAATTAAAATAATCATAGGCTATGCAGGCGCATCCCACAGGTACAACACAAATCGTTTTTTCCCTTACGCCCAGCTTATCGATGACTTCCGCTACCAGGCGGTGAGCTAAACCATGTCCGCAGCCAGGGCAATAGTGCGTAATCACATCCCTCAGGCTCTCCGGCCGTTTGAAAAGATACTGTTTTTTGGTTTCTGTTTGCATTTTTACTTATTATACATAGAATATTATAAATTTAAAAAATATTTGCTTTTTTTCTTTCATTAAATTATTTGCATGATCGGAGACTTTTTGCAACAATCTGGATGAGAATTGGTTAATTCAACAAGTCTATCAGATAAAAACTCATGGCTGACAGAACAAATCAAAAAAAAGACTATTCTTTCTTTTC
>JAFGJP010000018.1 GCA_016929035.1 Candidatus Auribacterota bacterium
AGATGTTTAAAAAGAAAAGAGCATTGAGAAGGCTCCGGAAAGTCGCTTCAAAGTAATCCCTAATTAAAAAATCCGAAATTCGAAATCCTAAACAAATTCTTTCACATTCTATGCTTGATCCCTGCTGGAGTTTATCCTCGACTCCGATCGAGGACAGGGATGACAACTTTTTACTGTGTTTACTGGGTCTGCTTCGTCACGGAGCCTGTCCTGAGCAAAAGCGTAGGGTTCCCCGCAATGACGACGTTTTATTTTTTCATTTCACATTCTACGCCCCAGCAAGTTTACTAGCAGACGTGCTAAGTCTTTACGAAAAATCTATAATCATCTATATGAAAATCGTCATCGTGAGGAGTCTCACCGCAGGTGGACGATGAAGCAGCCTCTGTGAAGTGACAATCGTTCGTGTGCAGCACTATTCACCCTGAGCTTGACAAAGGACATTCAAACTCAAAAAGAAACGGAGAAAGCGTAAAGAAGAACAATGTAGAGGATGTATCCGAAGACCATGAAAAGCCCTTCCGTCCGGCTGATCGTCTTCCCCGTATGCATAATAGGCAGGCATAAAAGTGAAAAGATAATCATGACAAGATTATGAAAGCCAAGCTGCTTTGATTGAAGATCAAATGGGGTGATAAGGGCACAGAATCCAAGGACCCAGAGAATGTTAAAGATATTGCTTCCGATGACATTCCCGACCGCGATGTCCTGCTCCCCTTTCAGCGATGCCACAAGGCTCGTCATAAGCTCAGGAAGAGATGTTCCTAAGGCAACGATTGTCGCGGCAATAATGAGCTCGCTCACTTTCATCATCTTGGCAAGAGCGACGGCGTTCGAAACAACCACTTCTCCTCCGGCCAGAAGAAGAGCAAGGCCGGCAACGATAAGCAGGACATCTCTTGTCAAAGTCCCTGATGTCTCTTTGACCGGAAGCTCAACATCTCTTTTTTTCCTGAAACACCCGTAAAGGAAAAAGCTGAAGAGAATGAGAAAAGCCGCTCCCCACATGCGGCCCATCTTTCCCATGAAAGTCACGATAAGGAACAGAAAAGCTGCCGCAAGCATCCAAGGGACATCCTGTCTGAGGGTAATGGTCTGTATCTTGATTGGCTTAATAAGAGCTGAAACTCCCAGAACAAGGGCGATATTGGCAATATTGCTTCCGACGATATTGCCAATAGCTACGCTGCCTTCTTTTCTGATGGACGCCAACAGGCTGACAATGAACTCAGGGGCCGATGTGCCAAACGCGACAACCGTCAGCCCGACCACCATGACGCTGATGCCGAGCCGGAGGGAAAACCGCGACGCTCCCTTCACCAGCCAGTCGCCGCCGATAAACAGCATGACCAGTCCGAGGACCAGAAGAAGTATGTAGACCAAAATCATTTCGTTTTTTTCAGTTTGATTCTTTGCATCTATTATAAAAAGGATTTTTCAAAAGGAATAATCAAATAAATGTTGTGAAATTTGCCTTGCAAGTTTTTTTTATTTTTGTAATATAAAGCAGAGTTTTCAGTATACTATAAAAAATTATTTAATAATGAAAGGAAATAACGTGTATGAGTCATCATTACTTAAACCTCTTAAAAGGAAAAATGTCCCCAGGCCAGTTTAAAAAACTGGCTGCCCTCGAGAATCAAGATGCCGTGGACTTCATAGGAAAATATGTCGAGCTCTGCAATCCTGACGATGTCTTTGTCAGGACAGACTTACCAGAAGATATCGAACACATAAGGTTTCAGGCTCTTGAACTGGGTGAAGAAAAAAGCCTTTCCCAAGAGGGGCACACCGTTCACTTTGACGGATACCATGACCAGGCCAGAGACAAAAAGAACACCAGATATCTTCTTCCCCGCGGAGCGGCCGAGTCTCAATTCCTCAACAGCATCGACAAAGAAAAGGGGCTCGAGGAGATCCAGAAACTTTTGGAAAACATCATGCAGGGCAAAAAGATGTTTGTCTGCTTTTTCTGCCTTGGTCCGTTAAATTCACCCTTTTCACTTCCGGCTGTGCAGATCACCGACTCTTCCTACGTCGCGCATTCGGAAGACATCCTCTACCGGCCTGGATACGGCCAGTTTAAAAACATGAAAGGAGCGAGTTTTTTCAAATTCGTTCACAGCGCCGGCAAGCTGGAAAACTGCGTCAGCAAAAACACGGAAAAAAGACGCATCTATATGGACCTTGAAGACAATACGGTTTACAGTGTCAACACGCAGTACGCAGGAAACACCGTGGGATTAAAAAAGCTTTCTCTTCGCCTTGCGATCAAGAAAGCATCTGAAGAAGGCTGGCTTGCTGAACACATGTTTATTATGGGCGTACATGACCGAAAAGGTGAAAAAGCCTACTTTTGCGGGGCTTTCCCCAGCATGTGCGGAAAAACGTCAACGGCCATGGTCCTCGGCGAAACGATCGTCGGTGATGACATCGCCTACCTGAAAGAAAAAGACGGGAAGGCCTATGCGGCCAATGTCGAGTGGGGTATTTTCGGGATTATCAAGGACGTCAGCTCAAAAAGCGATCCTGTCCTTTTCAAAGCGCTGGAAAGCCCTGGAGAAATCATCTTTTCCAACATTCTTGTCGATAAGAACAATGTTCCGTACTGGCTGGGAAAAAATGGAACAGCGCCGCATAAAGGATATAATTATTCAGGGGAATGGTATCCTGGAAAAACGGATAATCAGGGGAACGAAATTCCCGCTTCTCATAAAAACGCCCGTTACACGATACGGCTTTCCTGCCTTGAAAACGTGGACGACAAGCTGGAATCTCCTGAAGGTGTCGAAGTGAAGGGGCTGATCTACGGCGGGAGAGATTCAGATACGTCTGTCCCAGTGGAAGAATCTTTTTCCTGGGAGCACGGCATTGTGACAAAAGCAGCCAATCTTGAATCCGAGACAACAGCCGCGACCCTCGGACAGGAAGGCGTGAGAGTCTTCAACCCCATGTCCAATATGGATTTTCTCTCCGTACCTCTTGGAAAATACATCCAGATGAACCTGGAGTTTTCAAAAGGGCTGAAAACGGTGCCGTCCATTTTCTCCGTCAATTATTTCCTGAG
>JAFGJP010000159.1 GCA_016929035.1 Candidatus Auribacterota bacterium
AAGTTTATATTGTTTTTATTTTGAAAAAAGAGATATATTCTGTAAAACTTGATCCGCACTTGATGCAGAAATTAGGGGACAGCACTAAAAAACGTCACTTTAGAATTAAAAAGAGTAATCTTGTCTTTGCATCTTAGCGCCTTTGCGGATGAATTACTGATATTTGCGCTTAGCGCACATTGTCTTTTAGTTGATGGAACGAATCGATAAACAGGAGAAAACAAAAACGGAGGATGGCCGATGAGCGGGATTTTTGGAGTTGTTTCTCAGGGGAACTGCATGGAAACGCTTTTTTACGGAACAGACTATCACTCTCATCTCGGGACGGAATATGGAGGCATAGCTGTTCTGGGTGATTCCTTTTTCCGCCAGATCCACAATATCAGCCAGTCGCAGTTTAAATCCAAATTTTTTGAGGACTTTCTCAAGGCAAACGGGAATAAAGGCATCGGCGTTATCAGCGATGCCGAGGAGCAGCCTATCTATCTGAACTCAAAGTTCGGACCGTTTTGCATAGTGACGAACGGTTATATCAACAATGCGGAAGAGCTGGCCCGGAAGTTGATGACGCAGGGGTATTCCTTCAGCGAGGTCAGTCACTCCACAGTCAACGAAACAGAGCTTATCGCCAAGCTGATAGGTCTTGGTGAAAACCTCGTAGACGGGATCGACAGGATGTTTGACATGATCGACGGGTCATGTTCACTTCTTCTTTTGAACCGGGAGGGCATTTATGCTGCACGGGACAGGCTCGGGTATACGCCTCTTACGGTCGGGCAGAGAGAAGACGGCTTTGCGGTCACGTCGGAATCAAGTGCTTTTCCCAATAATGACTTTGAGATCATCAAGTCTATTGAGCCCGGGGAGATCATTCTTATCAGCGAAACAGGTATCAGCCATCAGAAGCCGCCGAGGGGAATCAAACAGATTTGCGCATTCCTGTGGATCTATACGGGTTTTCCAGCTTCGTGCTATGAAGGGATAAATGTTGAGACCGTGAGAGAGCGCTGCGGCAGGTTTTTGGCGAGAAAAGACAAGGACATCGAAGTCGATGTTGTGGCAGGAGTCCCGGACTCGGGGACGGCTCACGCCCTGGGGTATGCCATGGAGTCAGGAAAGCCGTACAGACGCCCGCTCATCAAATATACTCCCGGCTACGGGAGAAGCTATACCCCGCCTTCGCAGGAAATACGCGACCACATTGCCAAAATGAAGCTTATACCGATCAAGAACATCATTGAGGACAACAGGATAGTCATATGTGAAGATTCGATTGTCCGGGGCACGCAGCTGAAAAATTTTACTGTTAAGAAGCTCTGGGACTGCGGAGCTAAGGAAGTCCATGTCAGGCCTGCGTGTCCTCCTCTGATGTTTCCCTGCAAGTACAACCTTTCGACCCGAAGCATTCATGAGCTTGCTGCCAGAAAGGCCATCAGGAGCCTTGAAGGTGAAGATGTCGAGGACGTTAAAGAGTACACTGTTCACGGAACAGAAAAATATAAGTCAATGGTCAGCTGGATAGCCAGGGATCTGGGCGTTACGACCCTGAGATACCAGAGCGTTGATGATATGGTTCAGGCCATAGGGCTTCCGAGAGAGAAGCTGTGCCTGTTTTGCTGGACAGGCGAGTGTCCGGAGAACACCAAGAGAGAGAATCAGGAAAAGGCCTGATATTTTTTCTCTGAAAAAGCGCGGAGAAAACAAATCGTGTACTATTTTGCTTACGGTTCAAATATGGACCATGGACAGATGGCGGAGCGCTGTCCGGACAGCCGATTTCTTAAAAGGGCTTATCTCAAGGATCACAGGTTCGTTTATGACGGGCGTTCCTTCAGCCGAGGAGTCTCTGTAGCCAATATTGTATCCTCAAGAGGAGAGAAGGTTTGGGGTGGACTTTTCGAAATAAGCGAGAGCGATCTTATGAAGTTGGATTTTTATGAAGGCCATGCCCATCGTATTTATGACAGAAAGGTCGTTGAAGTCGTTGATGACAGCGGGACGTTCTTTTCGAGCATTGTTTACATCAGGCAGAGCCAGCCTATCGGAACGCCTACGGAAAGCTATCGGAGCATTGTTGTAAAGGGGGCAAGAGACTGCGGTCTCCCTGAGGAATATATCCAGGAGAACCTGCAAAGAGAAAAACCGGAGCAGAAAGAAAGCTTTTAGCTTTTTCTATTCTTCTTGAGAAAAAAAAAAAAAAGAGTTATTATTGCCTGTAAAAACCATGACAGGAAGGAGGGCGCCATGGAGGAAAAGGAAATCGGGAAAATTACGCATTACTTTGGAAAGATTTCTGTAGGTATCATCCAGCTGACCGGCACATTAAAAGTGGGAGACACCATCCACATCAAGGGTGCGCATGATGATTTTACCCAGAACGTCGATTCTTTGCAGATCGAGCATGATCAGGTTCAGGAAGCTGGAAAAGGAGACGCGGTCGGCGTAAAAGTCAAAAACAAAGTCCATGAAAATGATGTTGTGTTCAAGGTGCTCGATCAGGATTAACTTAAAGAAACAGGCATAAGGTTTGGATCTTATGGATTGTTGAAGGCATTCTGGAGAAAAAGGATCTGCAGGTGGTTTTTCAGCTTGTGGATGCTGTCATTATAAGAGTCAAGAATTTTTAAACCTACCAGATACACATTTTCGGATTCTTCCAAGACCCAGACGACTTGGACTTTCAAATAAACATAGAACTGCTCTAATATATTGTTCCCGAACGAGAAATAGCAATTGACCTTCATATTGATCCTGTCTCCGATAATGAGACAGTGGGGTATTCTTATCCCAAGTCCTTTTTCAGAAATATTGACAACTGTGGCATAGATGTTTTTGTTGCCGTTTGCCAGTTGAGCAAGATACTTAACAGGTAGACGAGCGCAACATCTTCTTTCAAGGTTAGTTATGCTATAAACAGCATTAAGCATTTTAAGAATTCCTGTTTTGTGCTCTATTATATTATA
>JAFGJP010000160.1 GCA_016929035.1 Candidatus Auribacterota bacterium
TTACCTTTTGCTTCCTTTTTTTACGCCCTACATCCCTTGTCCTACGTTTTTTTCTTCGCGTCCCTTCGCGTTCTTAGCGGCTGAAAAAATTCGCACGAAGTGCGAACCATTTGTGTCCATTCGTGTGAATTTGTGGCTGATTTTATAATAATCTGCGCGAAGCGCACCTTATTTGTCTTTCGGCACCAGCCCCTTAGCTTTGCCTGTGATCAAGAGCTCGCCGTGCTGATTTTTCAGAGTTGTCCGGCAGATCACCATGCCGATTCGCTTGTTGATCTCGATGATCTCGACTTCTGCTGTCAGTGTATCTCCCGGGAAGGCGGGTTTTTTAAACAAAAGCTGCTGCTCCCTGTAAATGGCCCCCGGGCCGGGGATGTGATTACCGAGTACAGCTGAGATAAGACCGGCCTGCAGTATCCCGTGGATAACCCGTTTACCGAAGAGAGATCCTTTGGCTGCTTCTTCATCAATGTGTATGGGGTTTTTATCAAGAGAAATTTCAGCAAAAGCGTCCACATCGTCCTGCGTGAATGTCTTGGAAAGGCTGGCCTTGTCCCCGACGTTGAGCTGAGAAATGCTGGGCATATCCTTCCTCCTTGAGTATAATTGTTGATAACCAGGATTTTATCAGAAAAAGGCGATTGAAAAAAGCAAGATGAAATCTGCAAAAATAATTCTTCTTTTCCTTTTTCCTCTTATCATCTCATGCCAGACTCTTTCGGACTTTCAGGATGTGGATGCCAATGCCCTTGTCGTGGTCTGCCAGAGGTTTCACTGGAAGAACAATCGCTGGCCGAAGGATATCGAGGAGCTTAAGCACTTTGCCGAATCGACGCTCCAGACAGACGTCCTTTCCCGGTACAGGGATGTCAGCATTGTACCCTTGACGCAGGATATTTGCAGAATAGAAGGAACTTATCTGTCACCGAAGAACAAAAAGATCCGGCTGAAGATGACGGTTGAATCAAAGCCGAGATAGGTCGTAAAAAATACAGCCTGAATTCTGATGTTTCTTTCAGGTCGGGTCTTCCTGGACGGAGCAGGGGCGCTCCAGGAGACCCTTTAATCCGGATATTTCATGGACATCCGTGAAATATCCAGGTTGAAGGAGGAAGAAAAGTTGTTTTCCGTTTATCCTGTTGAGAGGTATAATGGAAGTACTCAATAACCAGAGGGGGTATGGCCAATGGTGAATCAAGACAGAAGACGATTTATCCGGATTCCTGCTGAAAACATTATCGCCTATTCCGTCCTTAAGGATGACGGCGGTATCGACATGGCGCATTCCGGGTATGTCCATTCCAGAAACATTTCACAGGGGGGCATTCTTTTTACGGCTTTTGAATCCTTTAACATCAAAACGCGGGTACAGATGAAGCTTCGCATCGACACAGACGCATCAAAAGATGAGAACGTCGGAATGATAGGAGAAGTCGTCAGATGCGAAAAGCTGCCCGTGGGACAAAAGTGGGATATCGCTGTTCATATCAAGTATATCGAGCAGACAAAGATCGAAACGTTCATACACTGGCTGCACAAGAAAATCGGGAACTGACTTACGGCTGTTTAAAGTTTTTTTATGAGAGAATCACGCTCCTTTCAAATCCTGAAGATTATTTTTATTATCTTTTTTCTCGTCTTTATCGTTTATTTTTTAAAATCCGGATATTATAAGGCAGTTCGCATCAAGCACGATATGCCCGGCGCCAGGGCTGTTTGCGACAGGTTCATGCTTTTTCTTTCTGAAGACGATCCTGACAAAGCCTATAACCTTTTTTACTCCCCGGCCAAGCAGCTGGGAAAAAGGGATGAATTCAGGGAAAGCGTCAGAGAATCCTTTGAAGAGTTCGGCCCTTTCAGGGAAATATTTTTTATTGCGAGCTATCCCCAGCCAAGCGGGCCTTATCTTGGCATGCATTATAAGGCGGTTCATGAGGACATCATGGCCGTAGATTATTTTTTCCTGCTGCTCAAAGAGGATGAGGGTTACAGCATCTATCAATTTGTCTACGGCGAAAGCGGAACTTTTTACCCGGAATTTTCTTTCAAAAAAGAGCAGAAGGACCAGCCGGTCATTATTTATCAAGCTAAACCCTTTTCTTGAAAGCTTGCCTGACAAAGACTGAGTATTTCACGAGTCGATGGTGGCGCAAAACGGAGAAATAAAAATATTCTGTCGTGGCTTATGAAATATTCAGGTTAGAGGAAAGTCGATCAGGGTAAGGGGACTTCTTTAGGGGTTCTTCTTGTTGTCGAACATCCTGTTCTGGCCGTAGCATTCAATGATTTTGGTGATGAGCTCATTTTTAATGTGTGCGATGTTTTCCTCGCGGGATTTGCCCTGGGTCGTTTTGTACATCACCGCATCAGCGCAGAGTTCCTTGGCCCTTTTGACAAAGTGGCTGTTTGAAGACTCCGCGTAAGCGCTGAGAATGATGACGCTGATATGAGGGTACTTGTTTTTGATGATTTTCAAAGTCTGAAAGCCGTCCATTTCAGGCATCTCGTAGTCAAGGACAACAACGTCCGGAAGCTTTTTTTCCGCTTCCATGCGGTGCAGGGCCATCTTGCCGCTGTAGGCCGTGGCAATGACCTGGATATCCGGATGTTCTGAAATGAGCGAGGAGAGGATGCTTCTGAAGGGGAGGGAGTCATCAACGACCATGACTTTGATTTTTTTTTCCATAAAAGCCAGCCTGTGTATAAAAAGTGTAAGCTTATTAGAATTATATATGAAAACCTTCTTTTTAAAAATAGAAATTTCACATGAGAACAGGCCGTCTTCTTAAAAATTTCTCATTGACGAAGATATAAAATTGACGATAGAATCGGTTAACTTTTTATTGGACTTTTAGGAATCATCAATGGAACAGAGCTATACAGGGCCGGAGAGAAGACGATTTGCCCGTATCCCTTTTTCTTTTCCCGTCAGGTTTAAAGAATGCGGCTATGACAAGAACAACCTCAAAGACGAAGGTATTTCTCAGTACGCTTACAGCAACAATATCAGCATTGGCGGCATCCAGCTGAAGCTTCCCCAGAGGCTGAAAATCGGCAAGTTCCTGAGGATGAAGCTGACTCTTCCCATTTATCAGGAGTGCAAGGTCATGCACTTCCTTGGGCAGGTCTTGTGGACGCAGTTTGATGAATCGGAAAAAAAGCATGTCGCCGGAATTCAGTTTGTCGACCTTGATGAAGTCGATAAAATCACCCTCGAAGAGTTCATTCATGAATCCCTTAAGGATGCTTAGGAAGAGGAATTATTTTCCCATATTTCTGGCTTTTCTATTGCTTTTCGCTCTCTTTTTGCCTCTTGACCTGATTTTTTCGCTCTCGTTTGCTTCAGCTGAAACGAATGATAAGAAGATCTGTTACTGGGAGGCTGAAAAGAATGGACGGATAAGCCTTCTTTTCGGGACGATGCATATCCTCTCAGGGGGATATTTAAAAAACCTCAAGGAAAGAATCAAATCAAGCGACATTATTATCGTGGAAATCGATGATTTTGCCGAAAGCAACGTCAAGCTCGTTCAGGCCGCAACGTTTCCGCAACATCAAAGCCTTAAGAAATCGATCTCACCTGAAGTCTACAACAAGGCGGTCGATTACTTTTCACAGAAAGGGTTGACAAAGGTTGTCCTCGACCGGTTCAAGCCCTGGTACCTGGGACTGATGGCCCAGCTTCTCCAGTCTCAGGAATTCATTACTTTTAAGACGCTTCCGATGGATCTTTACATCCTGAAGCTGGCACAGACATATAAGGTGCCGACGCTGGGACTGGAAACAGTCGAGGAGCAGATTTCCTGTTTTGAGAAGCTTTCCATGAAGGCCCAGGAAGCTTTTCTTGAAGAGTCCATCGACCCGAGGACAAAGCAGGAAATGGTGACGCTGAAGAATCTTTATCTTCAGGGAAAGCTTGAAGAGATCGAGAATTTTCTTGAGGAGACCATAGACGCACAGCAATCAAAAGAGCTTTATCATGTGATCTACACAGAGCGCAATCACAGGATGAACGCGGTGATCCTGCCTTACGCAGAGAAAGGAAACGCTTTTATCGCCGTCGGGTTCGGACATCTGGTGACAGAAACAGGAGTGGTCCATTTTCTGGAAAAAAAAGGATTCACGGTCACAAAAAAGTCTTTGATATGGTAAGTATCGTTAACGGATAACGGTAAAGAAGACCGTATCGTCTGTTGGTTGCGGTAGACGTTTTAGCTAAGAAACCTTTACCGTATTACGAAACGGGCATCGTAACCCTGGCTAACGTAGCCACAAAACACAAGGAGGAGTGAATATGACAAACGGACAGAATATTCAGGAGCCGGTTCAGACAGCTCCAAAGAAAAAAAGCGGAGCATTAAAATGGGTCCTTATCGGCGGCTGCGGCTGCGTTCTGGTCATTGTTATCCTGGCCGGCCTTTTTGGCGGAGGAATTTACTGGGGGTTGAAAAAGTTCAATGCCATGATCGACCCGACCATCGGAGCCCATGCTCAGGCTATTCTCGAGGGAGATATCGACAAAGCCTATTCCTACTGCTCAGAAGAGTTCAAGGCAGGGACAGATTTCCAGACTTACCAGGCCTTTGTTGCAGACTATAAAGAGATTCTGACATCGCCTGACCGCTCGTTCACCAACTTCGAGATGAAGAACAACCTTATGACAGTGAGCGGCAGCGTGACAACATCGGATGGCAGTTATTACCCCATTACCTATGATCTCATCAAGAAAGGGGATACCTGGTATATCTATAATATCAGGATTGGGAATTAAAAAGATACAGGATTCAAGATTCAGGATACAGGATAATAGAAGGTGCGCTTTGCGCAGAGAATTATAAGAAATTAGCCAAATGCACATCGAAGATCCGCTCCGCCACAGGCGGATGGAGGACAAATAGACATAAATGGTTCGCCTTCGGCGAATGTTTTCAGCCGCTAAGAACGCGAAGGGACGCGAAGAAAAAAACGTAGGACAAGGGATGTAGGGCGTAAAAAAAGGAAGCAAAAGGTAA
>JAFGJP010000161.1 GCA_016929035.1 Candidatus Auribacterota bacterium
GGATCTCAGACATGAGCATGGATCTTGATCTCAGCTTTTATAAAGAGAATATTCAGAAGGCAAGGACCTTTCAGCTAGACGGACGGGTCACGGATGTCGTTGGTCTTCTCATCGAAGCCCTGGGGCCGGCGGTTTCAGTCGGGGAGCTCTGTAAAATTGAAAATATTCACGGCCAGGAGATCTTTGCTGAGGTCGTCGGTTTTCGAGGCAAGAAGGTCCTTCTTATGCCGTATTCAGAAATGTCGGGCATTGGCCCGGGCTGTCGCGTCATGTCAACAGGTGCACCGATGAGCGTTATGATCCATGACGGGTATATGGGACGCGTTATCAACGGGCTGGCGCAGCCGCTTGACGGGAAGCCGCTTGATCAAAAGGGAAAACTTTATTCTATCTATCGAGAGTCATTTCACCCTCTGAGAAGAAAAAGGATCGATGAGCCAGTAGCAACAGGGATAAAATCTATTGACAGCTGCCTCACGCTGGGGAAAGGGCAGCGCATCGGGATCTTTTCAGGCTCAGGAGTCGGCAAGTCGATTCTTATGGGCATGATTGCGAGGAACACATCGGCCGAGGTCAATGTCATCGGCCTGATCGGGGAAAGAAGCCGTGAGGTGCGGGAGTTTCTCGAAAAGGATCTGAAGGAAGAGGGCCTCAGTCGCTCCGTGGTTGTCGTCGTGACGTCCGATCTGCCGGCTCTTCAGAGGATCAAGGGATTATTTGTTGCAACGACCCTGGCGGAATATTTCCGCGAGCAGGGAAAAGATGTCATGCTGATGATCGATTCTGTGACGCGGTTTGCCATGGCCCAGAGGGAAGTCGGTCTTGCTGTCGGCGAACCTCCGGCCACGAAAGGTTATACACCGTCTGTTTTTGCCATGCTTCCCAAGATCCTTGAACGTGCAGGAAGGAGCGATACCGGAAGCATAACAGGGCTTTACACGGTGCTTGTTGAAGCAGATGATTTTAATGAGCCGATTTCAGATGCTGTGCGAAGCGTGACAGACGGACACGTGATGCTGACGCGGGAGTTGGCTCAAAGAGGACATTATCCGGCCGTCGATCTTCTCCAGAGCACGAGCCGTGTCATGATCGATATTGTCGAGAAAGAGCATATGAAATGTGCAGAAGAAATAAAGAAGGTCATCGCTACCTACAGGGAAGCTGAAGATCTCATCAATATAGGCGCTTATGTGAAGGGATCGAACCCGGGGATTGACTATGCCATTCAGATGATCAGCCGCGTCAATGATTTTTTGACGCAGGGTATCGATGAGCGTTTTACTTATCAGGAGACCCTGCAGAAACTGAAAGGACTGTTCACGAAAACGCCATGAAAAGATTCAAATTCAAGCTCGAACCTGTCCTCTGGCACAGGAAGCACATGGAAGACATCAAAAAGAAGGAGCTGGCTGAAGTCTTCAGGGAGCTGAAAGATGCGCAGGATTTTCTGAGCTCTCTTGATAGAGATTTTAAAAAGACGCAGATTTCAATCCAGCGGGAAGAATCCATCAAGATAATCGACATTGAAAAAGTGCTTCTTTTTGAAGCCTATATGATATACCTTAAGAGGCTCATGGAGCAGACGCAGATCAGGATAGGCGAGATTGAAAAGAAGCTGGACAAGAAGAGGAAGGAATACATCAAGGCCACGAAAGCCAAGCGTGTCATCGAGCGGCTCAAAGAGAAGCAGTATTTTGTCTACATGAAAGATATGGAAATAAAAGAGCAGAAGTTCATTGATGAAATGGGCCTTGTCAGGCATATGCGCATCTCAGGAAAAAGGTAGATAACAAAGTATCGATAAAAGAAAAAAGGAGGACAGGAGATAATGGGTAACATAGTCAAAATCGTATTGATCTCCCTTCTCATCTTTATTCTCTTCACGGCTGTTATGATTTTTGCGACTCCGGACGTCAGAAAGGGAGTTATGGCCAAATGGAAAGGTGAAGCGGCAGAGGAAAAAGTTCCTGGGGAAGTCAAAGAACTTGATGCAGAGAAAGAAGAGAAAGACAAAATCGTCAAGATGCTGAAAGAAAAAGAGGAGGAGCTGAAAAAGAGAGAAGAGACTATTTCCACCCAGGAAAAGAGAATCGCGGACCTCAAGAACGAGGTGGAAATTCTGAAAAAGACGGTCGAGAACTATCAGGATAACATCGAAAAATATGTTGTCAGCATCGACGAAGCAAAAAGGAAAAATATCAAGAGGCTTGCCGAGGTTTTCAGCAAGATGAACGCAGAGGAAGCTTCAGAGATCATCGCAAACCTTAATGATAAAACAGCTGTCAGCATTCTGGTAAACATGAAGGAGCGGTCTTCAGCCAAGCTTCTCGGGACCTATTCGGCCCGCGGCGATGATGAAGCCGAGCGGGCGGCCATGCTCAGCGAGATGATGAAAAAGGTCGTAACGAAGTGAATCAAGGAGCGCTGACGCGCAGATAATTATAAAATAAACCACAGAGATCACAGAGAAAACAGATTTTGTGCACAAAGCGCACTTCTGCCATGTAAATCTAAACACTCGTGTGCAGCACACCTTCCCCGGAAGTAGCGAGTAGTTAGCAGCAAGCAAAAATCAAAAAAGCTTTGCAACACCCTCCTCTTAATCTCCTCCACTCCTTTGACTCTGCTCAGGACAAGTCAAGGGAGGAGAAAACATGTCTTTCTTCGTGGATGACAAGAATTCGCCGAAGGCGAACAATTCATCCAGCTTTTCTCTGTGTCCTCTGTGGTGAACCTTATAATCATCCGTGCGAAGCACACCTTTATTAACGGATTCATGATGGATCGGTACTGATGGTTTTGCGGCTGAGGATTTCGCCGCCGGGGGTTTTTTCTGTTTCCTGAAACCCCGTTATTTTTTCATCCACGTACTGATAGTCAGTATATTCATAGATCTTGAGGATGTTCCACCTGGCGTCTCTTTCTATCCTGCGGTAGCCGGCTCTTTTCCCAGAGCTGTCATAGATAATATTTTCGTAATTTGATATTTTTTGAATATTTCCGGATTTGTTATAGCTTATTTTTGTATAACTTTTATATCTTCCGGACTTATCCAGATTAAATTCGTAAAAAGCCAGCCTGCGACCGTCAGCATCAGTATCATTTCGTGAATAGCTGATAAGCTGCCCGTTTGTATCGTAAATGAAGTTCATGTAGGCGCATCTTTCGATGACGGATCCTCCGGCATCCTTACTCATGCGGGTATACTCGATAAGCTTTCCGTCGAAATTATAGACGTAACCGGAGAATTCAAGATAACCTTGAGTTTTTCCGTCGGCATTTTTTATATTGACGAGGCGCCTGAGAATGTTGCCGTCAGCATCATAGGTATACTCGCCGGCTTTTGTCGTTTCGCCGGCATTTTCGATTTCCCCTGTTGATGGATTATAGATAAAAAGCTGTCCGCAGGGGTCAATGTATGTGTTTTGCCCGACCTTGACCCATTCTTTATCTGTAACAGGATTTTTGAGTATATAATGAAAAATCGGGTTTTCCTCGGAAGCAGGGCCGACAAGCGCATCATCAAGTTGACGGGGAGGGCTGTTGCTATAAACATGTCCGCAGGTGAACACCAAAAACACCAAAAGGAAAGCAGCAAGAATAAGACATATATGGATTTTTAGATTATTCATTGGGCATCAGGGGTGACAGGTTAGGTTTTTGCCTTAATTCCGGAGAAAACTTTTCACATTCTTTTGATTCTTCAAGATTCTCGTAGATTTCCAGCTCCTTTTCAAGTAACAAGATCTTTTCGACCTTTTTTTCTTCCATGTTCTTAACATCTCTGGACGGAGGACGTTGCATGCATCCGAGAACAATTAGGACAAGAAAAAGAAGAAATAAGAATTTCTGTGTTTGCATTGAAAGATTCTCTACTAAAATTATACTATATATTATGTAA
>JAFGJP010000162.1 GCA_016929035.1 Candidatus Auribacterota bacterium
GACGCGCATCATTCTTTTTTCAGCATTTGTATCGCAAAAAAGGCTGTTCACAAAATTCAGGAAATCATATCCTGTCGTGCCCTGTATGGGCCAGAAGCGCGGGATCTCTTCTCGAAAATCGAGAATTTTTTCAACAATCACATACGCCTCAGGCAGATTTTGGCGGAGCCTGTTCAGATAAACGGTCGGGTCAAAAAGTCCGTCAATATGGTCTACCCTTACTCCTGTAAAAGAATACGTGTCAAAAAGCTTGAATAAAAGAGAGTGTACTTCGTTAAAAACTTTTTCTTCTTCGACTTTTAAGGAAATCAGTTCATTAATATTGAAAAATCTCCTGTAGTTCAGCTCCTCTGTTCCGACCTTCCAGAAAGAAAAGCGGAAGTACTGCTCCTGGAGCAGCCGGTCAAGAAAGTTGAAGCTTTCCGCATCACCCCTGATTCCGTTAAAAAGGGATATGGTCTCTTCAATGTACCTTCGCACATCAGGGTCCTGATTGAAGAGATCCCAGAGATTCTGTTTGGCTTCATGCACTTTTTCGTAGCGGATCCCTGTTTCCTCCCATGACGGAAGGCCGCGGAAAAGCATGATAAGATGTTCCAGGGATTTGACCGTGTTATCCTGGGGGCCGCGTTTTTCTCTCAACTCACCAAGGCCGTGCCCGAGAACCGTTTCATATGACTTGAGCGACAAGGGAAAATGAAAGTCATAATAATCAAATGTAAAACCATCAGACGAAAAAGCCAGCTGGATCTCTTTATCCTCAAGGCACCGGCCGTAAAAGCGTCCAAGAAAAGGCGCCAGGATCTTTCCCATGATATCGGGGTGCTTCCAGTCAATGTCAAAAAAACCACAATACTTCGATTGCTCCCCCTGCTCCAGGATATCCATCAGCATTTTATTGCGGCTGTCAAAGGCCATGTGGTTAGGCACCATATCCTGGATCCAGCCGAGACCCATGCCCCTTATTTGCGTCATGAGCTTTTCAAAGCCTTCCTGTCCCCCCAGTTCCAGGCTGATCTCCCTCTGGTCAACAACATCATACCCGTGCAGGCTTCCTGTCCTTGCCAGAAAAACAGGGGATGCGTAAATATCCGATATCCCCAGCTCCTTTAAATACTCCAGAATATGAACCGCGTCTTCAAATAATAAAGAGGGATTGAACTGAAGTCGGTATGTGGCAACAGGAATTTTCACTTTCTCCCCGCACTTTCTCTGTCATACTTTTTTACTGGCTTTGATAAAGGGCAAACTGAAAAGGCCTGAGGATGATATTGTCATTCTCTTTCCATTCATCCGGCAGCTCCGTCCCGCTTCCGTTCCATATCACCTCTGAAGAATCAAGAAGCTTCCGGAACCTCCCCTTGACCGGAAGAGATGTGTGCAACATCTTTTCCTCGCCCATGAAATTCATTATACAAAAAATGACTTCGTCTTCATACCATCTCTTGAGAAAAACAACACTTTCCCGTTCGATATCTTCAACGCAAAGGCGTTCTTTGGAAAGCGAGAAAAGTGAAGGAAGGCTTCTCCTGCAACGGATCAGCGCCTTATAGAAATCAAAAAGGATCTTGTGCTTTCCTTCCTTTTTTCTTTCCCATTTAAGGCGGCTCCTTTGAAAAGTCCTTTCATCATAAGGATCAGGCGGCTCTCCCTTCCATTGAAAAGACTCGAATTCCTCTCTTCTTCCGTTTCGCACGGCTTCCACGAGCTTCTCATCATGATGGCTGATAAAATAGAGGAAAGGTGATTCTTCGCCATACTCTTCGCCCATAAAAAGAAGAGGAATATAAGGAGAAACCAGAAGACTCCCGGCCGCAAGTTTGCAGGCCTCAAAGCTGACAAGAGAAGAAAGCCTCTCGCCCATCATCCGGTTTCCCACCTGGTCGTGGTTCTGGATAAAGACGACAAACCGCAATGCCGGGATTTTTTTTGAATCGCTGCCGTGAAATCTCTTTCTGTAGCCGGAATACAGCCAGGAGTAGACAAATCCCTCTTTATAGGCATTTATCAGCTGATCCACCTTTCCAAAATCCTGATAGTAGCCCTCTTTCTCTCCGGTAAGCAGCGTGTGCACGCAGTGGTGGAAATCGTCGTTCCACTGGGCGGAAAGCCCATAGCCTCCACGGGCCAGCGGCGCAATGATCCGGACATCGTTCAGGTCGCTCTCGGCGATGAGAAAGGATTTTCTGCCCCTGGCTTGAGAAAATCCTTCGACTCTTTCCTGCATGTCTTCCAGTATATGCTTTGCGCTCCTGTCAAAGATACCATGAACAGCATCAAGCCTGAGGGCGTCTATGTGAAAATACTCCAGCCAGTAAAGGGCATTCTGTATAAAATAATTCCTCACCCCGCAACTGTAAGCGTCATCATAGTTGACCGCATCACCCCAGGGAGAACGATATTTCGAAGAGAAATAGGGGGCAAAATCCGCTAAATAGTTGCCTTCAGGGCCGAGATGATTGTAAACAACATCAAGGATCACAGCAAAACCTCTTTTGTGACAGGTGCTGACCAGCTTTTTCAATCCCTCCGGCCCTCCATAAGAGTTCTGAACAGCAAAGGGATAAACGCCGTCATAGCCCCAATTGCGCGTGCCGGGAAACTGCGCGACCGGCATGATCTCAATGGCATTCATTCCCAGATCGCTTAAATCATCCAGTCTCCGGCCGGCGGCTTCGAACGTTCCTTCAGGAGTAAATGTCCCCGTATGGATTTCGTAAATAACCATCTCCTCAAGAGGAATGCCCAGCCAATCCTCATCCTCCCACTTGAACATTCCGTGATCAATGATTTCACTTGGCCCGTGAACGGTTTCCGGCTGAAAAAAAGACGCCGGGTCAGGTCTTTCTTCCTGTCCGTTTATGCAGTACAGGTAACGAGCACCGGCAGAAACATCCTCGACCTCACCTGACCAGTACCCGAAGTCATCTCTCTGGAGCCTGACGATACGGTCCTTGGGAGAGACGATATGAAGTTCAATTTTTTGATGAAGCGGGGCCCAGACAGAAAAAAAGGCCTTTCTGTCCTTCAAGCAAAACGCTCCAATTTTTATCCCGGCTGACGGCATGCAATCCTGATCCAAGTCTTTTGAATATATTCCAATGCCCTATTATAGAAGGCTCTATCGGAAAAATCAAAGCTAACCTCCTTTACTCCTCATCTCATCACGCCCCTGAAAAAATCTGCGTCACGACGAGCTCGTGAAATATCCAGGTCAGGCTTATCATCAACAAAGATTATGGTGTTGCAAATTATTAATGAATATATATAATGCTAAGATAAAAACCTGGCGCATGTTAATAAAATATGTTCAAAAAATACTTTTTGTTTGTTTTTATTATTTTTCTCCTTTTTTATCACTTTTTTTCATATAAAGTCAGGCTTTCATATTCGGAAGGCCGCCACAAAGGAGTGCTGCATATGCTGAATGCTGCCCAGCAAAAAGAACTTCTCCGTATCGCAAGGGAGTCTTTGACCTTTTATCTTGAACAGGGGAACATGAAAAGCTTTTCTGTTGACGATGAAATCCTTCAGCAGAAGCAGGGGGCTTTTGTGACTCTGAAAAACAAAGGGGCCCTCAGGGGATGCATCGGTTATATCGTGGCCGTCAAGCCGCTTTATGAAACAGTCGCCGAAATGGCGGTTAACGCAGGAACAAAAGATACCCGCTTTCATTCGGTCACGCTCGAGGAAATGAAAGACATTACAATCGAGATCACGGTCCTTACTCCTTTTCAAAAGATCAAGTCAGTCGACGAGATCGAGGTCGGCAAACACGGGCTTTATATCAAAATGGGATTTTACTCCGGGCTTCTTCTTCCCCAGGTCGCAACAGAGTATGGCTGGGACAGGGATGAATTTCTCAAGCACGTCTGTTTCAAGGCCGGCCTTCCGGGGGATGCATGGAAAAAAGGAGCGGAGATCTATCTATTCTCCGGACAAGTCTTTGGCGAAGAGGAGGAAAAATAAAGAAAACAGGGACATTCGTGAAACGTTTAAGGGTGACGATGCCCTGCGAAATGTGGAACATTTCCAGGACTAAAGTCCCTGGAATCTTTTAGATTCCTAGGGGCCTGTATCGTCTAGCGATCAATGCGGCTACGTGCTTTAAAAAAGACGATAGACGTCATCGAAAAGAGAAACGGGCTTCTTAACCTTTTACCGATTGACGAACATCTTTTCAATAGATGATGTATAGAAGGAGAACACCATGGAAGAAAACTACAATGCCAGTGCCGTAGAAATAAAGTGGCAGCAATACTGGCTTAAAGAAAAAGTTTTTCATGTTGAAAACGATCAGTTCAAGAACAAGTACTACTGCCTTGTCATGTTTCCCTACCCGTCGGCCGCTCTTCATGTCGGCCACGGGCGCAACTATATCCTCGGAGATGTGGTCGCCAGATATCAGATGATGCGCGGCTTTCATGTGCTGACACCCATGGGATGGGACGCTTTCGGCCTTCCGGCAGAGAACGCGGCTATAAAAAACAACATTCATCCAAAGACCAGCACGCTTAACAATATTCAGACAATGAAAAAACAGCTTATGGAATGGGGCGTTCTCTATGACTGGGAAAGAGAAGTCACATCCTGTTTCCCTGACTATTACAAATGGACGCAGTGGCTTTTCCTCAAGCTGTATGAAAAAGGCCTGGCCTATAAGAAATTCGCTTACGTCAACTGGTGCCCGTCCTGCAAAACTGTTCTTGCCAACGAGCAGGTGGTAGGACCCGGCGAGTGCGAGCGCTGCTCGACCCCCGTCATAAAAAAACAGCTTAAACAGTGGTTTTTTAAAATAACCGATTATGCCGAACGCCTGCTTCAGGATCTGCGCAAGCTTGAACACTGGCCGGAGAGGGTCAAGGTCATGCAGCAGAACTGGATCGGGAAAAGCACAGGCGTTGAGCTGAAGTTTCCTCTTGAGGACCTCGGAGAGACTCTTGAGTGCTTCACGACCCGCATGGATACGATTTACGGAGTGACATTCATGGTCATGGCCCCGGAACATCCTCTTGTCGAAAAGATTATCGGTCTCAGCCCTGAAGGAAAAAAAATCCGGGCTTTTGTTGATGAAGTTCTGAGAGAGTCTGAGCAGGACCGCTCTTCTCTTGAAATAGAAAAGCGCGGCGTGTTTACCGGGTTCCATGCCATAAACCCGGCAAGCGGAGAAAAAATACCGCTTTGGATTTCCGACTACGTTCTGATGGGATACGGAACAGGCGCCATCATGGCTGTTCCGGCACACGACCAGCGCGATTTTGAATTTGCGAGAAAATACCATATCCCTATCCGGATCGTGATACAGCCGGAAGACAAAGAAATCACTTCACCGGACAGTATGGAACAAGCCTGGATAGCTGACGGCGTGCAGGTCAACTCCGGGCCGTTCAATGGCCTCAAGACAAGCGAATCCATGGAAAAAATGGCGGATTTTGCAGAAGAAAAAGGCTTCGGCAAACGAACTGTTAACTTTCGCCTGAGAGACTGGCTCATTTCCAGGCAGAGATTCTGGGGAGCTCCGATACCGGTCATCAACTGTGAAAAATGCGGCATCGTCCCTGTTCCTGAAGAAAACCTGCCGGTCCTTCTTCCTGAAATCGTTGATTTCAAGCCGACAGGTGAATCGCCGCTCAGCTACGTCAAGGAATTCTACGAGACCAATTGTCCCCGCTGCGGA
>JAFGJP010000163.1 GCA_016929035.1 Candidatus Auribacterota bacterium
TCCAGTCTTGTCCACTCCTCTTTTTCTCCGACCCTGACTTCAGCGACATCAATATCGTCTGTGACTGTGACCTCGACGGGGATATCCATTGAATGCTTGGAAAAGCCTTTTGGGCTTGTGATGACCGCTTTGTTAAACTCGACCAGTGCATGGTAGGAAGCCCTCAGGACAAGCTCTTCCTTTTCCGTATCGAAACTGGCGATTCCAAACCACTCTTCAGGATCGTTCTCTTCATGCGTGTACTGATCTTCTCCGTAATCGAAATTTTTCCACCACTCATCGATCCACTCAAAGATGCATACGCCGCTTGCGCCGGCGTCAATGGCATCAGAATAACATTTTATCAGATTCTCTTTCTGCTCCTCCTCTGTGTTTCCTCCGTAACCTTTGGCCCCGCGCCGGCCAAGGGAAACAGAGAGGCCGAGTTCGGTCAAAATCATCGGCTTGTCATAAGCATGCTTCCTTTTCACCCAGTCCGTATAGCCGTAATAGCCAAGAGAATGGCTGACAGATTCAGGGTAATACGGATAAAGGTTGATGCAGATCACATCCCATATGCGCGTGTTGAGAAAATCTGACTGAACCCAGTTGGCCAGCGAAACGCGCGAATCCGGCACCTGCTCCTTGATGGATTTTTTCAAATCCATGAAAAACTTATCTGTCTTTTCAAGCCCAACGGCAAAGAGTTGAGAAGGAAGCGGCTCATTGCCTAAAAGATAAAGAAGGATGTTGTCCTTGTCTTTTGTCTTCTCATATTCCTGATAAAATTTGTTGGCGACGCTCATGAGCCCCTGCTCGCTGACAAAGTTGCCTGTGTAATTCACCCAGAGCCCCTGAAGGACAAAAAGTCCGTATTCTCTGGCCAGATCGATTTCCTGGGGACTGAGAGGAATCCATGTCCGGATGGTGTTGAATCCGGCATCCTTAATCATCTGCAGATCTCTCCTCATACGGGCTTCGTTAAAACCTCTTTTCCATGGAATTTCTTTTGGATAAGCCGGTGAGTAACCAATGCCTTTGATAAAAAGCTTTTCACCGTTCACGTATATCCAATCATCTTTTATCGTCACCTTATAAGGCTGCTCGCCCTGCTCCTTGCTCTCTTCTTTACGCTTTAACGCTTCTTCAGGTTTCTTTTTCACAGGAGCCGATAATTTGACTTCAACCGGCTCGGGCCATGCGGCTTCAGGTCCGATGATGGACTCAAGATCACACGTCTTTATTCTTGGATAATCCGTACCGGCTTTTAACGTTCCGGCGGCTAGAGAGTATATCCCTGGTTCGCTGCCGGAAAAAATCATTTCTGCCTGACCTTTTTCATCAGAAATCTTTTTGCCTCTCAGTTCAAGACCGCTCAAAGGTTCAGATATCGAATAGGTGATCTCCTTTCCCGCAACAGGATCGCCTTTGAGGTCCTTAATGCTGCAGATCGCTTGAATGCGAAGAGTCTTGTCCGGTTCCTCGCTTTTAACGTCCAAAACAAGTTCAAAAGGAGCTTGCTGAGAACCCTTTTTATCGATAAAAACGACCTTTTCCTTGCTGCATACAAGCTGATGAGTTTTTCTTAAGTTTTTGCTGCTTCCTTTTTTCACTCTTTTCCACGCTCGAAATTCTATGATCTGTCTGCCGTTTTCTATATCCTTTTTAGAGATGACGCCCTTCATCCACCGGGAGGAACTCTCCTCCAGCGCATGCCACTCCTCGCTGCCGGATATCCTGTACTCGATGATATCGATGTCGCTTTCCTTAAAAACTTCGATAGCGACATCTTCAGAATATGCCAAGTAACTTCTCGGACCAATGATAAGCATTTTATTAAAAGAGGTGAGAGCATCAAAAGCAGGCCGTGTTATAATTTTTTTCTTTTTCTTGTCATAATAAGTAATGCCGAGCCACTCGCATGGATCATTGTCATCTTGGGTCATGTGATCATGTTCTGTATCATTACTCTTCCACCAGGCATCTCTCCAGTCAGCTAGACACAGACCATTGGCGCCGGCATCGATGGCGTTGGAATAAAAATAAACCAGCTCCCTGCTTTGTTCTTCAGGCGTCAATCCTCTGGAGCCACAGAGAGTTTTGCTTCCGGGATAAAGGGAAAACCCTAATCTTCCCAGTATAAGCGGCTGTTCGGGAACCTTTATTTTTCTTATCCGGTCCGCCATTCCATAATAACCGAGAGCATGCTCGACAGATACGTTTTGACACGGGTGAAGGCCAACGCAGGCGACATCCCAGAGGTCAATAAAAGGAAACCCTGCCTCCAGGCCATAGTCAAGAGTAATTCGCTCAGTCGGAAAGTTTTTGTCTACAGTATCCTTAACAAGGGAAAAAAAGCGTTTGACATTCTCCCTGCCAGCGGCCGCCTGAACGGCGGCATCCGGTTCCATGCCAAGACAATAAAAAAGGATATTGTCTTTGTCGCCGGTATAATCCAGTTCTCCGGAAATATTTTCGACGACCTTGTCCAGGTACTCTTGCGTAACAAAATCCTGGCTGTAAGTTATCCCTATGCCCTGAATGATAAAAAGGCCGAAATCTTTTGCCATATCGACCGCTTCAGGAGGAAGTGGATAAAGCGTTTTTATCGTGTTAAACCCTGATTCTCTGATCATCTGAAAATCTTTTTTCATACGTTTCTCATCCAGCGACATATCAGCTGCCGGTTCTCCCGGATAAGCCGGTGAATACATGATGCCTTTAATAAAAAATCTCTCGCCGTTCACATAGATCCAGCTGTCTTTGACTTGTATGACATCTGTGCTGCCCTCTTCAGAAGACGTCTCGGCTGAAAAAAGCAGAAAGGGAAAAGCCAGACAAAGCAAAACCGTCAAAGGAAAAAGTTTTTTTAATGACATAAAACGTATCCTCCCATTAAAATTGGTTAGCCGCAGACATTTCTTAGTATTTTTTGACAATAGCGAAGAAAATACTATAAATAGAGTCTCATATATTATATTATTATTGACCTGTTTACAATAGATATATTAAAAACAATAATATACCGAAGAAAATCAGGTGTTCCATGATAAAAAGCATGACGGGTTTTGGCTCAGCCTCTGTTCAAAAGAAAGGCTACTGCGTCTTTTCTCAGGTCTCTTCTGTCAACAGAGGACATCTGGATATCGATATTTCATTCAATGGGAAAGAATATCTTTTTCTGCTTCCGGAAATCCGAGAGCTCGTTAAAAAGACTGTCAAAAGAGGCAAGGTGAACATCCATCTTCACATTGAGCCCCTTGACCAGTCAAAAACCGTTGTTTTCAATGAAAACCTGGCAAGGACCATCCTGAAAAAACTTCGCCAGTGGGAAAAAGACTCTTTTTCTTCCGCCTCACTCCGGGCTTCTGATATCCTTCACCACGAGGGCGTCCTCACCATCAAGACGTCACAGGCGAAAACCAGCGTTCTCAAACAACTCACCAGTATATCTCTGAAAAAATCCCTTTCGGAAATGGATAGACTAAGGCTTCAGGAAGGGCGGCA
>JAFGJP010000164.1 GCA_016929035.1 Candidatus Auribacterota bacterium
CTTTTTGTTTATGAAAAAAGCCATATTTCTTGACAGGGACGGGACGATCAATATTGACTACGGCTACGTCAGCAAGCCCGGAGACTTTCATCTGCTTAAAAGCGCTGGCCAAACACTAAAAATCCTTCAGGACAAAGGGTATCTTCTTATCATCATCACGAATCAATCCGGCATCGGGAGAAAGTACTATTCTCTTGATGACTTCTACACGGTCAATTCTATTATGATCAGAAAGCTTCAAAAACACGGAGTAAAAATCACGGACATCTTCTTTTGCCCGCATAATCCTGATGCCCGATGCTCCTGCCGCAAGCCATCGCCGGAAATGGTTTTTAAAGCAGCAAAAAAATGGAATATCGATCTCTCTCATTCTTTTTTTATCGGAGATAAGACATCTGACATACTCTGCGGGAAAAATTCCGGCTGCATAACGATTCAGATCATCAATAGCACTCCTTTCAAGGCATCGCTTCCGGAAACCGTTATTGAACAGGCCGACTACAGGATAAACGACCTCTGCGAATGCCTTAGCATCATTGAGAGAGTTGAAACCCTGCAGAAAAAAAAGATAGCCACCGCAGTTATTCCGGCACGCCTCAGGTCGACCCGCATTCCTTATAAATTACTCAAAATAATTAATGGAACATACTTATTGCGTTATACTTATAATAACTTATTGTCAATGAATATATTCAAGGATATCGTTGTGGCCACAGATTCTTTGAAAATACGGAGCGCGGCCAGGCGCTTCGGCGCCCGAGTCTTTATGACATCATCTAAGCATCAGAGCGGAACTTCACGCATCTGCGAGATCCATTCAAAAATCAAAACTCCGATCATCCTCAACGTTCAGGGAGACGAACCACTTCTATCGATTTCTCATATTGACAAGTTGCTGTTCTATCTGAGCCAGAAAAACGCCGCATGTGTCGCGACAGCCATCACGCCCATCAAGCTAAAAGAGCACATCCTGTCTCCCTCAGTGGTGAAGGTGGTCAAAGACAATGACGATTTTGCTCTTTATTTTTCCAGGTCACCTGTTCCTTTTGTCCGTGACAAGGGCAGGCGAACAGTCTTTTTCAAGCATCTTGGCATTTACGGATATCGAAAAGAGTTCTTTTCCCTCTACAAAAGATTTCAGACATCGGAACTGGAAGTCTGGGAAAAGCTTGAACAGCTGACGTTCCTCGCCTCTGGCGTTAAAATCAAACTCCTGCAGACGCAAAACGATACCCTGGGCATCGATACTCTTCAGGAGCTGAAAGAATTCCAGAAGATCGTGAGCCTCTACCCGGCATACTTTCGCAATCTTTTCAGCCTGAAAAATAATTACGATTAAAGGAGAAGGCAGACGTTTTTTATTTTACAAAAAGCAAGTTTTTTTTATAATTCAGCTTTTCTATAATTCAGAACGTGCAAAAGCACATGATACGGGCGTATGGTTAAATTTATATTTGTTACAGGCGGCGTTATTTCTTCTCTCGGAAAGGGAATCGCCTCCGCTTCTATAGGAAAGCTTCTTGAAAGCATGGGCTTCAAAGTCACTCTCCAAAAATTCGACCCCTATATCAATGTCGACCCTGGAACGATGAACCCCTACCAGCATGGAGAAGTGTATGTCACAGAAGACGGCGCCGAGACGGACCTTGACCTTGGCCATTATGAGCGCTTCACTTCTGCCGTCATGTCAAAAGACAACAACCTCACGACGGGGCAGATCTATGAATCTGTCATCGCCAAGGAAAGAGAAGGGTTCTTCCTGGGGAAAACGGTTCAGGTCATTCCTCACATCACCGATGAAATAAAAGAAAGGATCAACAAGCTTGCCCGCAAAAAGGTCGACATCGTCATCACGGAAATCGGAGGAACCGTAGGCGACATCGAGGGGTTGCCCTTCCTTGAAGCCATACGGCAGTTTCGCCTCGACACGGGCAGAGAAAGAACCCTTTATATCCATCTGACGCTTATTCCTTACATCGCCGCTGCCGGAGAGCTGAAGTCAAAGCCGACGCAGCACAGCGTCGGAAGGCTTCGGGAAATCGGCATCCAGCCTGATATCCTTGTCTGCCGCACGGCAAAAAAAATCAGCCGCGACATGAAAGAAAAAATCGCCCTCTTCTGCAATGTCGACTTGGACTGCGTTATCCAGGCTCTTGACGTCAGCACGATCTATGAGGTCCCTCTTAATCTCAAGTCTGAAGGGCTGCATGAACAGATCCGCAAAAAACTCAAACTTCCCAGAAGAAAAGCACAAACAGAAGAATGGGAAAAAATGGTCAGCTCCATATTCCATCCGAAAGACAAAGTCTCTATAGCCGTCGTTGGAAAATATATCGAACTTCAGGACGCCTACAAAAGCATTTACGAAGCCATCAGCCACGGAGGCATCGCCCATAGCGTCACTGTGGATATTCAAAAAATCGACGCCTCAGAGATCGAAAACAAAGGGCCTGAATCGGTCGGCCTTGACGATGTTCACGGAGTGCTTATTCCCGGGGGATTTGGAATACGCGGAACAGAAGGAAAATACCAGGCTGTCCGTTTTGCCAGGGAAAACAGGATCCCCTTTTTCGGCATTTGCCTCGGGATGCAGAGCGCGGCTATTGAATTTGCCAGAAATGTCTGCGGCCTGACAAACGCCAACAGCATGGAGTTCGACAACGGGACGCCTCATCCGGTCATAGACCTTATGGAACAGCAAAAAAATATCCGCATGCTCGGAGGCACAATGCGGCTCGGCGCCTTTCGCTGCGCTCTTTCTCAAGGCAGCCTGGCAAAAAAAATATACAAAAAGAGCCATATCAAGGAACGCCACCGCCACAGGTATGAATTCAACAATGCCTATAGAAAAATCTTTGAAGAAAAAGGCATGTTTTTCAGCGGGATCAA
>JAFGJP010000165.1 GCA_016929035.1 Candidatus Auribacterota bacterium
ATCTTTGAACTTGAAGTGTGTTTTGGATTTAGTTCTTACATGATATCGAAAATATCGTCTTCCACGCGCTCAAGGACATACTCATACTTGTACTGGCCTGTCAGGTAAGTCATGCTGAGCCTGTTCTGGTTTTGAAAAAAAAAGGTGAACTTTTCCTCATAGCCATTGTCAAAACGAATCGTCAGGTAATTCGTCTGTCCCCGCTTTCTCATCGTGTAGATCCCCGTGAGCTCTTCAAAGTAGCCATGGAAAAGGTTCTTTTTTCTGCATCTGTTCCCTTCGCTCATAAAAGTATACTTCATCTCGTTTTCTAATGTTTCATCTGTTGTGCTCGTCTGTATGACATTCCACGTGCCGATAATCGATCTTTCCATTTCTTCTATAGACATGGAAGCCTCAGAAGAAACTCGAGCCGGTGTCCTCACCCGCTTTGTTGTTGTCTCGCAACCGCAGATAAGGACAAAAATAATGACAAGCATGAATATCGAAATTTTTTTCATAACTCCGTTCCCCCAATCCCCCATAATCAATTATAAAGCAAATTTTCAAAAAAACTAAATTTTATTCTGTTAATTTTAATCAAAAACTTTCTCAGCTTTGCTTTCGACATCCGGCGGTATCTTCAGTCCCATCAGCTTTGCTGCCCGGGAACTTATGGAATATTGGACATCTGCCGGATCCTGAAGGGGAACATCCATGACATTTTTTCCGTTCAGTATCTGGGCAGCCACATCTCCTGCCTGCGTTCCCAGGACGGGATAATCGCAATACATGGCAAAAAGCGCTCCTGCTTTCACCTGATTTGGAGAAAACCCAATAAGAGGAATCTTGTTTCGAAAAGAAAAAAGGAGAATGAATTCCATGGAATTTTTGTTATAGACCGTATCATCCACAACTCCCCAAAGCACATCTATCTTCCCCTTGAGGCTTTCAATCTTATCAGGGACCTTTGCCGGATCGCTGACCGGAATATTTCCTATCACCAGCCCCATTTTATCACCAACTTTAACGCCGGAGTTGACCGTCAGTGAGGACTTCCCGGGGTCATACACAACACCGATTCTCTGGGCATCAGGCATGATTTTTTTCAAAAGCTCGAACTGTTCTCTTGGCGAAACGGTGATAAGCACGCCTGTCATATCATCCATCGGATCGCCTTCTTTCGAACAGAATCCTTCTCCAATGGGATTGACCACCATCGTGTATATCTTCGGGACGCCGGGTATATTTTTCGATACAAAAGTCGCTTTTGTTCCAACAGAAAAAATCAGCTGAGGTGAAAAAGCAAGAAGATCCCTTTCCGTCGTGTCATTGTTTTCAGCCACTATGAATTTTTTGATTTCCACATCAGGATGCGATCCTTTAATCTGGGAGAGAAACTTTCCAAAAATAGCGTTATAAATGGGAATATCTTTTGTCAAAACAACAGCCACCTTTTGACAAAAACCCGTCTGTGGATACATCAATAGTGCTAGAAGAGATATTATGAGTGTATATCTTTTCATTTTATTTAAAAAATTAATGTTAATAATATTTTACATAAAATATCAAATACGTCAACATATCTTATTCAAGCTGGTCAATTTAAGTTAATTATTATTCATTAACGACCTTATCAGCCTTTATGTAAATAGAATGCGGCATATCGATTCCCAGCCTATGGCTGACATTCAAGTTCAAGGAATACTGCCATTTCTCCGTAAAGCGAAAAGGTATTTCTTTGCAGGGAGTCCCGTCAAGAATCATACGGATCCTCTCGGCGCCGATCTCTCCGATAGAATCATAATCGATGTAAGTTGAAAAAAGAGCTCCAGCCTTTGTTATCGTGTGTGAAAAGCCGAATACCGGTATCTTCTTTTTCAGACATCGAAGAAGAATATGTCCCATCGTGCTGGTTTTATAAACCGTGTCATCGACAATCGCAAAGAGCACATCAATGTTATCTTCCAACATTGTAAGAGCTCCCGGAACTTCCGGGCTGGTGTTAACCGGGACCTCACGGATCTCCATTCCCATCTTTTTTGCCGTTTCCAGTGCTCTGGCAACAGTATATCCTGACTTCCCCGGATCAAAGATCACCCCGATTCTCTTGGCATGGGGCACAATTTCTTTCAGAAGATTAAACTGATCCTCCACCGGGACCTCTATGGAAATCCCGCAAAGATTCGGAAGAGATGTTTCATCTTTACCGACAAAGCCAAAGTACTTCGGATTAACGACCATAGAAAAAACCGTCGGTACTGTCCCTATATCCTTAAGCATTTTTGTTGCCGTCGTTCCTATCGTGAACGCCGCGTCGAACTTGCCTCCCCGTATGGCATCCTGAACATAATCATTATCCACATCCGACTCCATGACAAATTTTTTTATAATGACTCCTTTAAGCTCAGGAGACAGCTTGAACTTCTCGTAAATGGATTCATACATGATGTGTTGATTGCTCAGAACGACAGCAACTCTCTGAGCACTGAAGGAATTGACAGCAAAAATATACTGAAGAAAAACAGCTAAAAATAAAAAATTCAATCTGATTTTCAAATGATCCAGATTCCTATTCAATGCCTCTAAACTCCAAAATTTTCTTAACAAAATTCCGAAGCACAAGCTGGTCTTCTTCATTCACTTTAACAAACTGCACTCCACAGAATCTTCTTTTTGAACTTTCTTTATACCAGACAACCTTCCCACGGCAGGCAATATCCACGATGCCTTCAGACGTCGGCAAAGAAAACCTTAAAAGGATCTCACAGCCTTCCTGAACGTCATTCATGCATATGATCTTGATGCCCCCTTCGCTGAGGTTATCGCTGAGCGCATGATATTCAGTTTTTTCTTCATCTTCCACGACCGTGTATTTAACAGGAAAAATAAAGGGCACGCGGACAAATCGTCTTCTTTCCGGACCTGCATAATCTTTCATTTACGCCTCGACCTCGCTTTGAATTTTTTCTATTTCCCCGCGATAAAAATCAAATGACCTTTTAAGATCATCTCTTCTCTCTTCCGGAAGATCAATACAGATGACTCTCTCTACGCCTTTCTCTGACAAAACAACAGGCAGCCCGATGAAAACGCCTTTCATGCCGTATTCGCCGTCAACGTAGACAGAGCACGGGAAAAGACGCTTTTCATTCTTAAGAACGGCCTCTATCATCAAAACAGCGGATAAAGACGGCGCATAGTAGGCGCTGGAGTCTTTTAAATAAGAAATG
Source organism: Candidatus Auribacterota bacterium (assembly GCA_016929035.1). GTDB lineage: Bacteria > Auribacterota > JAFGBW01 > JAFGBW01 > JAFGJP01 > JAFGJP01. The sequence goes on from JAFGJP010000165.1 coordinate 3,213, forward strand.
ATTTCAGCTCCTCCATTTCGCGTCCTTTTGACGAGACCATCGAGATCTTCTGACGAAACCATCTGCGGAAGCGGGATACCTGAGACTGTCGTGAATTCGGGAACTGGAACCATCGTGTCTCCGTGTCCTCCCAGGACAACAGCATCTATATCTGCGGATGAAAGATCGAGTCTCTGAGAAATATAAGTCGCAAATCTCGCGGAATCAAGTACTCCTGCCTGCCCGATAACCCGTTCCCTCGGGAAACCGGTAAACTTCATGCAGGCATAAGAAAGGATATCGACTGGATTTGTCATCATAAGGACGATGCTTTGCGGGGACAGCCGCTTGACGACATGTGAAATATCCCGGACAATGGACAAATTGATTTTCAGTAATTGCTCGCGCGTCATACCAGGCTTCCTGGCGACACCGCAGGTGATAAGGATAACGTCGCTTCCCTCAAGAGAGCTGATGTCCTCTGAGCCCGTTATGAGAGGATTGATTCCCATAAGATAAAGAGCCTGATTCTGATCAAGTGCCTTTCCCTTTGCAAGACCCTCCTTTATATCAATCAAGAGGACTCTGCCGAGCTTTTTCTGGGCGCAGAAAAAGGCTGCCTGCCCGCCTACGTTCCCAGCTCCTATGATGGCAATTTTTTTCATGGTCAGTCTGTCGAAGAACCTGTTTCCATTATAATAACAAAATCGCGTAATAATGTAAAATCTTTATTCATTTCTTCTAAATATATTAATTCTTTTACCGATTCCAGGACACGAAGTATATTTAAAACATAGGTATCCAGAATGCCCGTGATTTTCATGAAAAACAGCAGATTAGATAATTCCTGAAGTTGGACGACCTCATCATCATCATCTAAAAAAAGGAGCTCATTGATCCGCTGCTGCGCTATTCGGCTTAAAACATCTGTTCGGCAATAAAAAAAAGATGTCAACTTTTTTTTATCTTTTTCATTAAAAGCCAGGAAAGAAAAATCCCTGAATTTCTCCTCAAAAGGGTGTTGCAGCCTGGAAAGAGCATCCTGGGACTCCGAAATAAAGATATATTTTCCCTGCAGCGCTGAAAAAAGAAAATTCGCCTCATCGGTATCTCCCTGCTTTTCTGAAGAATCATCATAAAATCTAAATCCATACTCCATGGATAAGTCCAGCATTTTTTCTTTGGCCAGCTCCTTGTCAGCGACTTCCAGGATTGCTCCCTTTTGAAGCCTGCCGGGTTCCTTTTCAGAACCAACTTTCAAAATGACGAGCACCGACTTCTCATCAAGAGAGTCAACAAGGCTCTTTAAATTCGGGCTTTTAATAAGCGACTGGAACTGAGGGCTTCCAAAAAAGTCGCCTACAAAAGGGAAATCAGACGCTCTCTCGCTGATTTTATTCAAGTCCAGCATCGAAGCCCTGTCCAAAATATTCTTTAAGCTGTCTCTCAAAACTCCGTTTCTCTGGTAAGAAAAGAGAACTGTCTCTCTTCCGGAAAATCTGAAAAGCCTGTCGTCAAACTTATCAAAAAGCTGTTGATGCGTCCTTTCCCAGGAG
>JAFGJP010000166.1 GCA_016929035.1 Candidatus Auribacterota bacterium
CGATGTAAAGGAGAAAAGCTAAAAAAATGGATTGTCCCCGCTGCATGGATCCCATGATCGTTCTTGAGCTGAAACGGGTGGAGATAGATTATTGTCCCGAATGCGGAGGCATCTGGCTGGATGAGGGAGAGCTGGAGATGCTTCTGGAAGATTCAGACGAGAAAAACAGTGTCCTCCAGAGCCTTATCGTTGCCGGTGACGTCAAGGAAGAAGTGCGCAGATGTCCGGTCTGCAGTAAATCGATGGAAAAGGTGCTGTGCGGAAAAGGAGAAAAAAAGATATTGATCGACAGGTGCAAAAAGATGCATGGTCTATGGTTTGACAAAGGCGAGCTTGATGACGTCTTGAGAATGGGGTCCATAGACAAGAAGGGGCTTACGGTCAATTTGTTGAAAGACATGTTTTCAAAAACCATATGAAAGGAGCGGGGTGATGGGAGGTATTATTTTATTGGTCGTTCTGGCTGTTCTGCTCGGGGGAGTTGTTTTTATCGTCTCCATTTACAACTCTCTGATAAGATTGAGGAACCAGGTCAAGAACGCCTGGTCTCAGATCGACGTTCAGCTCAAGCGGAGGCATGATCTCATACCAAACCTTGTTGAGACAGCCAGAGGCTACATGAAGCATGAAAGGGAGACCCTGGAAACGATTACGCAGGCGAGGGCTCAGGCCATGCAGGCCCAGAATGTCAAAGATGTGGCCAAGGCAGAAGGCGGGCTCAGTGATGCTCTTTCTAAATTTTATCTTGTCGTCGAGAACTATCCTGATCTGAAGGCAAACCAGAATTTTCTGTCTCTTCAGGAAGAGCTGACCTCAACAGAAAATAAGATTGCTTTTTCCCGGCAGGCGTATAATGACCAGGTTCTTTTTTTCAATAACAAGATACAGATGTTTCCATCGAATATCATAGCCGGCGCTTTTAACTTTAAAGCCGAAGATTTCTTTGAAATCGAGGTCAAGGCAGATAGAGAAGTACCGCAGGTCAAATTCTGAAAACGCAGATTCACGCAGATCGAACGCGAATTGACGCAGATATGAAATGAACGCAGATTATCGCGGATACGATAAAGAAACGCAGTACGCATGACGCAAAACGCATAACGAAAACTGCCGGATGATGAAAGATGCTGTTCGTTAGTCTAAATAATATTTCCCTGTGGTCTATGGTCTGTGGGCTGTCTTCTCTCAAAAAATCGGAGATTTTTTGACATGTGGGAACTGATCCAAGCCAATAAAAGAAAATCGGTCTTTCTTTTTTCAGGGCTTTTTTTTGTGCTGGCCATACTTGGATTTATCATAGGCGGAGCCGTGGAGCCGGGTAATGGCCCGTATGTCGGGCTTCTTTTGGCTGTTGTCATAGCTGTTTTTATGGGCTCTGTAAGCTATTTTGCCGGGGACAGCATTATCCTCGCAATGGCCGGCGCCACGCGTGTGAGCCACGATATCCACCCCCAGCTTTTCAATGTGGTCGAGGAGATGAAGATCGCGGCCAATTTTCCCGTTATGCCGAAGGTCTATATCATCCCTGATACGGCTCCCAATGCTTTTGCAACCGGCAAAAAGCCTGAAGACGCTTCTATCGTCGTGACGGCCGGGCTGCTGTCCCGGCTGAACCGGGACGAGCTTCAGGGAGTTGTTGCCCATGAGATGTCGCACATCTTGAACCGGGATGTTCTTTTTATGACAATGGCAGGGGTCATGCTGGGATCGATCGTCTTTCTTTCAGAAGTCTTTCTCCGCTCCCTGTGGTACAGCGGAGGAGGCAGGCGCTTCACAGGAGGACGCCGTGGAGGGAAGGGCTCGGGTCAGGCGCAGCTTGTTTTTCTTCTTCTTTCAATCGCTTTTGCCATTCTCGGCCCCATTGTGGCCCAGCTGCTTTATTTTGCTATTTCGCGAAAAAGGGAGTATCTTGCCGATGCCTCGGCAGCCAGGCTGACGCGTTATCCGGAAGGGCTTGCCTCGGCTCTTGAAAAAATATCTTCTTCCATGTTCAGCTACGGAGACAGCACAAAGAAAACAAGCAAGGTTCTGGCCCCGATGTATATTATCAACCCTCTTCATGAAAAAAAGTTGAGTCTTTCCTCATGGACAAGCACGCATCCGCCTACGCCTTTTCGCATCAGGATCCTCCGGAGCATGATGGGGGGGGCAAGCTATAATGATTATCAATCCGCCTATGAAAAGATGTCTGGAGAAAAGCCCGGCCTTATCCCTTCTTCTGAGCTGCATCGAAAAGAGAGCGTTTCTATCCGTCAGCCGACCGCAGAAAAGGAACCTGAATCACGGAAAAAGGCCACCTTTCGCGAAGCAGGAGACATTATTCGAGCTATGAGCCGGTTTGCCTTCATCCTCTGCGCCTGCGGGCTCAAGATGAAAATCCCGCCGGATTATAAGAAATCTTCCATTTCCTGTCCCCGTTGCGGGAGAACGAATCAGATTCCCAGAGCGCAAATGGCCGCCATGGCCGCAGCGCTTGGAGCCACAGAAGCTGTCTCAGGTCAAGAGAAGACCGGGCTTCAGAAAGAACAGGTGCTTCGCTACAGGAGAAAAACAGACGGCTGGGAAACATTTGCCTGCGCCTGCGGAGGCAATATTCAGCTTTCTCCTCTTTTTAAGGCCAGGTTTGCGTATTGTCCGAAGTGTCATGCCAAAATCGAAATTGAAACCGCCGCGTAAGAGTTCAGAATGCTAAATCTATTTCATTATGCTCCTTCGGGACTCCCCGACGTATCATCAAAATACACCTGTGTCGTACGAAATTCGAAAGCCTCACATCTTCTGTACACTAACCTTTTAAATCCGGATATTTTACAATTTTTGTGAAATATTCAGGTTAAACAGTGTTTTAAACAATAAAACGTTTCTCGCCTCGCGCGTCTTGCATCTGTCACAGATTTGCCGTGAAAGATCGTCATTGCGGGGAACGTAGTGACGCCCGTCAAAGGCGGGTCCGTCTATGGCGGAAAGCAACCTCAGTGAAGTGACAATCGTTCGTATAGAATGCTATGTTTCCTGTGCTTGTCGAAAGACATTCCTTGAAACCTGTCTCCATTATGCGAAGCGCTTGTTTCACTACCGACTAACGGCCAGCGGGTATCGGCTGACAAAGCCTTAAAATATATTTTAGATGAATTTAACAGCAAGATGTTATAATAAGCTTTTTATAATATGTAAAACCAAAAGGAGGAAAAAATGTTTGAGCGCTTTTTTAAATTTGTGGCTGTTATTTCTATTTTTTTACTCATGTCTGGATGCATCGATTCTAACACGGTCATCAAGATCAA
>JAFGJP010000167.1 GCA_016929035.1 Candidatus Auribacterota bacterium
ATCGCTGTTTTTCTTCATCTGAGGAGACACGTCTTTGCGTTTGACGATGAGATTGTTCCTGTAAAAGAAGAGCCTGTCTTTTCTCACCTGGATGCGCGAAATGAACTGGCGCCTTGCCAGCCACTTTATCTGAGCGCCTTTCAGGAAGCGCACAGCTTCTTTGCAGGGATTTCCGAACCGGTCCTGCATGTCGATCCTGATGTCTTCGATTTGTTTTTCATGGTTGATGCTGTAGGCTTTTTTATAAAAATGAAAACGGTCAAAAAAGTCCGGGATATAGTTCGTCGGAAGGAAAAACGGGACGCCGATATCGACCGTGACTTCAAACAGAGGTGTCACCTCCTGCCCTTTGAGTGTTTTCATAGTATCGTCAAGGAGCTTGCAGTAAAGATCAAAGCCGATGATGGCGATATGCCCGCTTTGCTTTGTTCCCAGGATGTTTCCGGCACCTCTGATCTCAAGGTCCTTAAGGGCGACTTTAAAATGTCCTCCAGGCGATGAGAATTCCCGGATGGCCTGGATGCGTTCCTGGACGGTATTGTCTCCCATTCTCTCTCTGGAGATCAAAAAATAGCAGTAAGCCAGCTTGTCCGCGCGGCCGATGCGTCCTCTGAGCTGGTAGAGGTCAGCCAGCCCGAACATGTCGGCATTATGGATGATCATGGTGTTGACGTTCTGAATATCGATCCCTGACTGGATGATGATCGTTGAGATGAGAACATCTGTTTTCCCTGCATAGAAATCTTCCATGATCTCCTTCAACTCTTCTCTTTCCATGCGGCCGTGAGCAACAGCGATGCGGGCTTTGGGGACGATGTCGCGGACCCAGCGCGCCACGCCGCTGATTGTCTGTATCCGGTTGTGGATAATATACGTCTGTCCGCCACGCTGCATCTCGGTTTCAATGGCCTGGCGGATGATTTTTTTATCTGAATGGATGACAATGGTCTTGATCGGTTTTCTGTCAAGAGGCGGCGTTTGGATGAGGCTGATATTGCGCGTTCCCATGAGAGAGAGGTAAAGTGTGCGGGGTATCGGGGTAGCCGAAAGCGTCAGGATGTCCACGGATTTTCTGAAGTTTTTAATAAGATTTTTCTGTCTGACACCGAATTTTTGTTCTTCGTCAATGATGAGAAGGCCGAGGTCTTTGAACCTGACATCCTTTTGCAGCAGCCGGTGCGTGCCGATGATGATATCCACAGAGCCGCCTGCAAGATCACAAAGGATGTCTTTTTGTCTTTGAGCCGTCTGGAAGCGGCTTAGAACCTCGATGCGCAGGGGAAAATCAGCCATTCTTTCCCGGAATGTATGCCCGTGCTGCTCGGCGAGGATGGTCGTGGGCACAAGGACAGCTGTCTGCTTTTCGTTGACAGCTGCCTTAAAGGCCGCCCGGATGGCGATTTCCGTTTTGCCGTAACCGACATCACCCAGCACCAGACGGTCCATGGGACGCGCCTTTTCCATGTCTTCAAAGACTTCACGCGTTGTTTTTTTCTGATCAGGCGTATCTTCATAAAAAAAGGAGTTTTCGAATTCCCTGACCCAGTCAGTGTTTCGTGTAAAGGAAAAACCGGTGGAAACGTTTCGCTCTGCTTCCAGCTTGAGAAGCTCCGCTGCATAGACAAAAAGGTCTTCCTGCACTCTTTTCTTTTTCTGGCTCCATTTTTTTGAATGGAGAGAATCCAGAGGAGGCTCTTTTTTTTGAAGGCCGATATACTTCTGCACCATGTAGAACTGCTCATGGGGAACATACAGCCTGGCTTTATCGGCATATTCGATGACAATATGTTCTTTTGCTCCTTCAGCACGCTTAAGGCGAGTGACGCCGACAAAGCGGCCCAGTCCGTATTGTGTGTGAACGACAATGTCTCCCTTTCTCAGCGATTCCGTGATGCTTTCGAACACATGCCTGCGGCAGGGGGCTTTGCTGAAGCGCTGAGTCGCGTATTTTTTGTAGACGTCATCAAATGTGAGCAAAAGGATTCCCTTGTCCTTCCAGTAAAAACCGTGCGGAACCCGGGATAAAAAAAAGTCCGGCGAAAAAGGAGTGTCTTTCAAAAGACTTTTTAAGTCGGATAAGGAATATTCGTCCGGTGCGGTGACAAGGAGCCTTGTGAAGGGAGGGCACTTTTGAAGAGAGTCCGTCAGAGTTTTTGCAACGCTCTGGCTCGGGATATAGGGAACCAGCATTTCAGAAGGCGTGACTCTGAAGATGATGCCCTTTTGGGAAGCCGTTTCACAGACAGAAGAAAGCCTGAGCGTTTGATAAGCTTTTGATATATCAAAAGCTTCGCCGACGTTATGAAGCTCGAAGATAATGACAAGAGAGCCGGGAAAAAGGAGGCTGTCGATGTTTTTATCAGAAGAGGGGACAGCATGGGGGAAGACCTTTATGGCTTCAGAAACGTGTTCGCGGCCGGTCTGGTCAAGAGGAGAAAAAAAGCGTATAGACTCAACCTGGTCTCCGAAGAATTCAACACGCAAAGGGCTTTCGGTGTTGACCGGGAAAATGTCTATAATACCTCCTCTTTGGCTGACTTCTCCCCTGACTTCAACGTACCTGGTCCTTTCGTACCCCATGCGAGCGAGAGTCCTCAGGAGCTTTTCCATGGGGAGAGTCATGTTGGTCTTGAGAGTAAGAGAATGCTTCTCTATGAAAGACATATCAGGAAGGGTCGTGTTTTCGAAAATCTGGTCAGAGGCAACGGAAATCACGGGGAGATGCTTTTCACGGATCAGGATGTCGACAAGCGGGAGAAGCTGCTTTGATCCGTCAGGTGGTCTTTTGTCTGTCGGCTCTTCCCAGAGCGTAAAGATCTTTCTTCTGATGCCCATAATTTCAGAGAAAGCGGAAAGGCTTTGTGAGAAATCATCCGTCTGCTTTCTTCCTCTGCATATTACGATAACAGGAGGAAGAAAATTCTCAGATAAGAGAGCTGTCAGGAAAGGGAAAAAACAGAAAGGAGCAGCTGCGCAGAACTCTTTTTTTGCAGCCAGATGAGCCAGACAGCTTTTTATTTCAGGAATTTCCAGAAAATCATTTTTATTAAAAACATTCATGGTTTTCTATTCTGATTGACAGCTCCATAAATAAAACAATATTTTTATAAAGATAAACGATGATGCGATCTCAATCAAAGTTGGATAGTACGATCGTCTTTATCATATGTAAGCCGCCGAGCCCTTTTTTTCTGTGAGCTTCCGAAGTATTTTTTTTATATCGGCTTTGTCCTTTATACTGTGAGCGTCTTTTCTCAAGGATTTCAGATTCTGGCATGAAGAGAAATACCAGGGAAGTATCTTCCTTATTTTAAATAGACTTGATTTTTCACCGTAACAGCAGGAAAGATAAGAGAAATGCTTCCAGAACATCTTTTTTTTCTCTTCAAGCCCCGGAGGTGTAAAGACTTTTCCCTGTAAAGTCCAGAGAATATCAGTTATGATCCACGGATTTCCCAGTATAGCACGGCCGGGCATGACGGCCGAAGCTTTTGTTTCTTTGAGGATTCGGAGCGCGTCATCACCGCTGAAAATGCCTCCGTTGGCGATGACAGGCACCTGCAGGCAGGAGGCTGCTTCACGGATGATATCGATATCCACAGGCGAGGCGAATTTTTTTTCGCCCGTTCTTCCATGTATGGTGATGGAAGAAGCGCCGCACCAGGCCAGTTTTTCTGAAAAAGATATGACATTGATGTTTTCCCGGGAAAACCCGATGCGCAGTTTGACCGTGACAGGTATTTTGACAGAGGAAACGGTTTTTTCAACAATGGCGCAGGCCAGGGATTCGTTTTTCATCAGAGAAATGCCCTCCCCCTTTGAGGCGATCTTTCTGACCGTGCAGCCCATGTTGATATCCACGTAGTCAAATCCCAGATTTTCCAGTTTTTTAGCCGCTTTTGCCATGGTATCCGGGTCGCTTCCAAGAAGCTGCGATCCTTTCAGATGACGCCCTTTTTCTTTTCTGAGCATGGAAAGGGTCTTGGGATTGCCTTCCACGACAGCTCTGGCCTTGACCATTTCTGTTGTGATGAAAGGAGGTTTGAGAAGGGAAAGGATCTGCCTGTAAGGATAATCCGTGTAGCCGCTCAAAGGAGGCAGCATAAGCCTTTTTTCTTTCAGGATCTTTAAAAAAAGTTTTTGAATGTTCTCTCCTTTCAAGTCCCGGGCATTGAGCCCTGACTTGTCCTGAGAGACTTGAATGGGGTACCGGGTCATAGCGTTACTCGTTCACAATATCAAAAATCTTTGTTTTCGTGAAAAACAATTAAAAATTCAAAAAAAGCTATAAATTGTTAATAGATTTATCATGTTTTTCTGGATAATTCATCAATGATAAGGCCATTTTTTGAACTATACAGATGTATAAAATTTTGTATTGCATTTCAAAAGATTATATATTATAATATATTAATAATTTAAATTATTTTACAATTTTATAAATTGTCAGCAAATAAATTTTCAATTAAGTGAGGTCAGTCGTGTTTAGAAGAAAAGTCGAAATCATCGATGATTCGCCGGAAATATGTGATTTTCTCACCCTTCTTTTTAAGGATAAAGGTTATGAGGTCGTCGCCTATACGAGTGCGACCCAGGCTATGAAAACTTTGAAAGAAGATTATCCGGCTGTTCTTTTTGTTGACTATCTTCTCCCTGACACGGACGGCATCAAGATCATCAAGAAGGCGAAAAAGTCTTTGAAGAGGTCGAAGATCATCATGCTCACAGGAAAGGGCTCAGAAATGGTGGCTGTTGCTGCCATGAAAGCCGGAGCCAACGATTACATAAAAAAACCTATCGATACGAATGAAATCCTTAAGATCTGCAAGAAATACATGGATGAGTTTTACAATGAGTTGATCTATATCAACACGGAATATGAATATCCTGTGGAGAAGAACGATGTCAGCAAATATGAGTTCTTAAGGGCTCTTTATTCAGGAGAGATCAAAAATATCAAGCTGGCGTGTAAATTTTTCAAGTTTAACCGCCAAGACTTTTATATTTTAAGCCGCAGGTTCATGAAATACGGTCCTGCCGGACTTCTCCATCAAAGGGTTTTTAACCGCATAAGAAGCCGCATCCGCGTTAAAACCGGTCCTTATAAAGAGCCGACCTGCAAGCTGGGGCTGGAATATTTTGTCGACCCGAACGACTATGTGCAGAAGAAACTGGAAATGGTCAGGAAAGCCGCCACTGACAGAAGGCCAAACATCAGTAAACTCTGCAAGGAATATAATCTGACCCGCGAAGCATTTTACCAGATCTATAAAAAATTCAATAAAGAAGGCATCCTCGGCCTTATTGATAAAAAGAAGGGTCGTCCTCCTAAAAATAAAGACATTGCTGTAAAAGAAGAAGCTGAAGAAGCGAATTGATATCTTTCTGTTCTTGCCGTCATTTCTCTTAAGTAGTACAATAGGACTATGGAATCTTCAGAGCTTATTCCTTATCTTAAGCAGTTTATCGAGCTGGAAGACCGGATTGCCATTAAGCTGAAAGAATTTCTCTCCAGTATTTTTATCACGTCTGATATTGATGAAGGATTCAAGAAAGAGATCAATGAGAAGCTGGACATTTTGTCAAAAGACGGAGAGAAGCATATAGGCCTTGTTGAGAGCATTGAAAAATATGTTGAGGGGTCGGAAAAAGATGAATTCTGAAAGGATCATTCTTCAATACCTGAGAGAGATCCATAAATACGACACCACGGCTTTTCTCGGCTACAGCACGCTGAAAAGAAATATCCGTGATGAAAAAGTCCTGCAGATCCTGTCAGAAATAGCTGAAGACGAGAAAAAGCATATTGAGATTCTGAACGAACTTATCAGTAAGCTTAAAGAGAGAATCCCAGAAGAAAACTAACCCGCCTTAATTATTTTATACATAAACTGTTTACTACTAAACAATATTAACTTTCTTTATCCGCCTGCGCAGAAGACCCTGGATGTAAATACGGGGATGAATGCATCAAAGAGTCTTTTGCTTCGCGAGATTCTGTGCGGAAGGACCTCGCCCAAAGCCCGAAGGGCGAAGGCGGGTTTCAAGGTACCACGGACGCCTGTCCTGAG
>JAFGJP010000168.1 GCA_016929035.1 Candidatus Auribacterota bacterium
TCAGGATATTAACGCTTCGCGCAGATGTGTGATAAGTTTCCTGAGGTTGCTTCGTCACGGAGCCTGTCCTGAGTCAGTCGAAGGGTTTGCCCGCAATGACGACATCTTACGTCCTACTTCCCACGTCCTGCGGTCTTTTATTGTCTCTTCCTGGCGATGGAGGCGATCTCTTGAAGTTTTTTGTTCAGAAAAGAGATCCTGGCATTGAGCTCGTTCGTGATTTCCTGGTGGCGCTTTGTCAGGGTCGCGATATAGGCGTTGACGGAGAGAATCGACATAAGGGTCAGGGTGATGATAAAGACAAGCGTGAACACAAGGCTTAAAACGACTCTGGGGCGCCGGTTTGTTCTCCTGGAGAAATGAAGCAGTTTGATCCGGTGGAAGTCATCAATATAAGAAATGAAAAGGCCGAGATAATATTTTGAATTTTCAAAAGATTTGATCCACTTGATTTCTCCTTCAAAAGGAACAGGAGCATCGACGATGGGAAGATGCACTTCCCCTTTCGTGATGGCGTTAAAAAGGTTTCTTTTCTGCAGGCCTTTATCAAAAATAGCCACTTCGATCAGCATGCCCTCACGGCTGTAGTTCCTGGAAAACCCCTCTATCCTTTCCTGGATAAGAGGAATGCCGTCATCGTTGTAAATTTTGAAATAGAGGGGAAGGTAAAGCTCAAAACGCTCAAATTTTCTCTTTTCCTTGATTTCTTCCGGGCTCAAGAGAGATTTGTTCATACCAACCTCTGCAGGTCCTTTCCCATCATTCAAGAAGACCGTTTTTGTAAAGCAGAGTGCCGTTTTTTATAATGGTCGACAGATACTTTTCTGCATTTGTAGCTGCACGTTTTTGTATATCCTGATACCTGGGTATAACTACGGATGCGAGGACTGCCAGGATGAGGCAGGCCAGAAGAAGCTCTATAATCGTCAGCCCTTTTTGATTATTTTCTAAACGTGAAGACATTTTTTTGATCTTTATGTTTATTCGACCAGTTAGAGAATAGCACTTTTTATCTGTGTTCTCCAGCAAAAAGTAAGGAGATAAAAGGATGACCGCGCCCTTCTGAAAACGCGGATTATTCATTCAAGCAAATACTGGTACAGCTCTTTGTTTCTTTCAAAAACGCATCGGCATTTCTCAAAATCTTTTTCGTAATCGATATTCACGTTTTCAGGGTGATTCTCAATGAGCGGGAGGGCATGTTCTCCAAGAGCAGAATTTTTTTCAATCGTCTCTTTCGGGCGGTAGATATAAAGACTGCCGCAGGGAACAAAAGAAGGTTCGATATCCTGTGTCCTTGTGCCCTGCGGATAGTCCCCGAACCAGTAGCCGTTACGGATATGACCGGTAAAAAATCTTGTCTCAAATACCGCTAGGAGGCAGGAAGCTTTATTGTCTGAACGAATAAGCTTCAGCCCTTCTGAGATCAGGTCTTTTCGCCTTAAAGGGCTTGTTGGCTGAAGCAGAATAACATATTCAGGTGAGGAATCTTTTTTCAGACGAAAGTAGACATCCTTGAGAACATCAAGAGTGCTGGTATGCTCTGTAGCCAGTTCATCCGGCCTCCACATGACTTCGACGTTTTCTTTTTCAGCAATGGCTGAGACATCCCTGTCATTCGTGCTGACAATAATCCTCTGGATATCCCTGCAGTATTTCGCTGCCTTGATGGAAAAAACGATTAAAGGCTGTCCTTCGATCGCTCTGATATTCTTGCCGGGAACTCGCCTGGAACCTGCTCGGGCCGGGATAACGGCAATGATCTCTCCCTCCATAATATGCTCCATACGTATTAGTCAAAAAGAGGGACTTTAACGGTTGTCGAATAAGCATGGGACCGCCTTATCCCTTCAATGACCTGCATCGTTTTTAGTCCGGATTCCCCCATGATCAGGCTTGTCTGCTTTCCCTGACAGGCCGCAACAAAGTCTCTTAATTGATCGTGATAGATTGTGTCAAAGTCAATGTCGAATTTTGATTCATTCCAGCTTTCGTTATCTTTGGTATGATAGCGGATCGTTTTTGTCGGCAGATCGGCGATCAGGACACCTTCTGTTCCTATTATTTTGCAGAAACGGGATACGTTGAACTGCAGGAGATCCAGATGCAGCTCTCCATAGATCCCATTTTTAAATTGAAAGAGTGCGGTAACAATATCGTCGCTGCTGATCTCAAGGTCAGAGATTTGTCCCACATAGCCTTTGACTTCGGCAATGTCGCCGAAAAACCATTGAAGATAATGGATCTCATGGCTTATGTCCAGCAAGGCCCCTCCTCCACCGGTTTTCCATGACATGTAAAAGTCCCGATAGTCTTCCCATGGATGCCATTTGGGAAGGTAGAGTCCGGCTTCTGCCCGGACGGAGAGGATCCGGCCCAGTGCCCCTCCTTGGATGATCTCTTTTGTCTTTAACAGAACGGGGTGCTTGGGCAGCATGTATCCCATAGCCAGCACCCTGCCTGCCCGCTTTTGAGCAAAAACAAGTTCATCGCATCCTTCGATCGTATGCGACATGGGTTTTTCCAGGTAGATATGAAAACGGCCTGTCTTTGATATTTCGCTGATGACAGGTATGTGCCGTGATGTCGGAACACAGATAATAAGGGCGTCTGCTTTTTTAACCGCTTCCTCAAGCTGGCCGGTCGCCCTGACTCCCGGAACTTCTTCTGACAATTGTTTAAGCCGGTCCTTATTTGTGTCATAGCACGTGATCTCAGACAGTCCAAGTTCATCTTTTAAAAGAACGCAATTTTTTAAATGCCTTTTCCCGATGGAACCTGTTCCGATAATGCTGATCTTCATTTTTTCTCCTTTGTTTCAGAGGGGCTGAATTTTGTTTTATGCTTGCGCCACAGCTTTTATGACATAATTATATATGGTTTTGTTCGGATTGCAAGAATGAACCAGGTTTTTTTGACGCGTTTCCAATAACTTTCCCGAAGAGCTCCATCAAAAAGTGATTTTTGTAATTCCGGAATGATGTCTTTCTTTTAAGGAGAGCATGGTTCTGCATGTGCTTTTCACAGAAGGATTGTTTTTGTTCCGGTATTCCCGCTGGCATTTGATGCGCCGACGCCGATGCGGAGGGTCTTTTCCGGCCGGATACACGTGTAAGCCCACCTTGTTTCGCTTTCCTGCGTGGGGTTGTCCCTGTAGAAAATACCGTTTTCTTCTTCAACGGCAAGGAAGGGTATCGGCCCGAAAAGAGGCTGGTCAGATGTTATCAAGAAAGTTCCTTTTTCCCTTTCGATGGAAAACAAGGGGGCCGGACGTTCTTCCAGTGCACAGGCCTTTCTTGCCGCGTCAAGAGCATTGGCGTATTCCCAGTCCACGTCAGCGTAGCAGCGGGCGACGTCTTTTATCAGAGATGCCGCTTTTTCTATTTTAGGCCGCATGTCGCGCCGGTCATGACTGCTGTAAGCAAGGATGACCTTGTTTCCCTCTTGAGCGGATTGAAAAGCTTTTTCGACCTCGCTTCTATCAAGCATGATGTTGTTGCTGTCAAAATCAAGACAGCGAAAGATCCTTCTTTTCATCCGGCCGGGTTTCCGGTAATCATAGAAATCAGGATGATAGGCGCCCCATGTAACCGGGGAGAAACGCCAGTCCTGCTGTGAGCCCGGCTCATAGATGTTTTTTTCTAATGAGTGACAGGAATAGTCAAAGGGAATGAACTGCTCCAGCCAGAAGCTGAGGTCGTTGCGCTCAATGTGCCCTCCGGCCCTGAAGGCAGACGGAAACCAGCTCCGCTCGATGATGCGCCTTGCCAGCACCTGCTCATGGTAATCATTATTAGTCCAGCATGTGTTGTAGTGAAGAGCATGATTTCCGACAGGTACGGTGTGGAAGTGCCATCCCATGGCGTCATTATAAAGGTTTTTATCGAGAAAGCGCATGTACTTGTCCCAGACAGCATGGAATCCTTGAGCCTTATCCCGCGGATTATCCCTGTATCCCACGACATCGACGATAAACCATGTGAATGTGTACGGATTGCCCTTGGGGTCTGCGTATTTTTGCCTGTAGTCAATACAGGTGACGGCTCTTATCATTTCTTCCACATCATCCCAGCGGGACAGATAAGCCAGCCTTTTGGGGGCGACGAAGTCAGCGGCTTTTTCTTCCAGACCGCCGAGATCGATCTCCTTTTTCTGGATCTTTTGAAGGAGTTTCTGTGAAGGCTCCATTTTGATTCCGAAGCGCTCATGAAATCTTTGAAAAGTCGCCTCAAGGGTCTCATGAAGAGGCCCTTCCGTATCAACGCAGTGGGTGATGTAGACAGTTCCTCTTTTTGTCATTGCCTATTCCTTATCGGCCGATGATGCCTTTGGTAATGTGTTTGTGCAGAACAGCACCAGGTCATCCCGGCACTCGTTCAGCGGCTTTCCCGAACGGACATCCTCCTGCTTATAAATAATAAGACATTCATCAATAATAAAATGTTTTTTTACCGCATCATAGAATGCAGAATAGTCGGGTATATGTTCCTTGCCGATAGGTTCTGGCGGAATAAAAGCAGAGAGGACAAGGAGGCCGTGCGGCTTTAAGAGCCGTTTTAATGCGGCCAGTCCGCTTTGCATCTTATCCAGAATATACTGGAATACGCCGAGACAAAGGACAATATCAAACGAATGCTCCGGGAAAAAACCTCCTGAAAGAAAATCATGTTCATGGAGCATGCCGGAAAGGCCGAAGCGCTCTATGCCCTTTTGAATGGCGGTTCGGCTGATGTCGCACCCTTTCGCGTCAATGCCCCGGGAGCGCAGAAAGTATACAAAATCACCGTAACCGCAACCGACATCGAGAAGAGAAACGTTATCTCCCCTGTCTTTTGCGGCATTAAGAATCAGCTGGTGCTTTGGGGTGCTGGTCATGTGCTGGCTTGGCCACACATCACCGCAATGCGCGTAGGCGCCTTCAAAATCACCCCTTACAGTGTTGTTTTCAAAATCAAAAATATACTGGTGATAATCTTTTTTCATTCTGTATCTTAATAATAGATTTAACCATGATCAAACATTTCCTTAAACCATAACAAAACATTCACGTACTGAAAAATGTGAAAGCTTGAGCGTGGCGAGGGTACAGAGCAGAACCGTTTGTATTCTTTGAGAACTTCTTTTTGATTGAGAATATCAAGCTGTTCCATGTCTTTTGAATGGAAGAGTTCCGTTATCCATGGCCTCAGCGCATCCTGAAGCCACTCGCGCTGCGGATCGACAATGGGTACCTTCGGACGTTCTAAAATGCGTTTTGGCAGATAACGTTCTGCCGACCGGCACATGAAGTATCGCTGTTGAAACCGGTTAATGCGGGCTTCGACGCTTGTCTGAAATGACATTTCGACGATGCGGTGGTCTAAAATGGGAACACGAGCTTCCATGGAAGAGGCCATGGATGCGCGGTCTGAGTACCGGAGGGCTCTGGGCAGAAGGACATGCCGGTAATCCATATATTGAACGTTGTCAAGATATGAGGAAGTAAGCTTCTGCAATGCCGGCTCCTTATCCTTGAACTGGTCCAGAAAAGAAGGGCCCAGACAGGGCAGAGACACGAACGGGACGCCGTCATGTGTGGCAGTTCCCGGGCGGAGCGATGACTGGACGTTTTCAATGAAGCGCAGAAAATGCTGCTCTTCAGGTATGTTGTAACCGGACAAAAATCCCTTTATCAGAGGAAGCGTGTCGGTTCCGTTTGCTTTTTTCAATATATCCATAATATAGGCGGCGCTGTAATAATGGTAGCCTGCTCCGAGCTCGTCCCCTCCGTGACCTTCTATGAGGATGATATATCCCTGGCGCCGGGCCTCTTCATAGATCTTGTGGCGCGCCAGGATCACCATGGAGGTTATCGGAGATTCATGAAACCGTATAACGCGTTTCAGCGCTTCAGGGACTTCCTTAAGGGAAAGGGTGACCAGGTTCCAGGGGATGTCCAGCGCATCTGAAACCTGCCTGGCGCGGGTGGCTTCACCTTTTTGCAGTTCGTAATCATAGGTAAAGCTTGCCGGTTTTCCGTCTCCCATGAAATCATGAAGATAGCATGTCAGCACCGATGAATCAATGCCTCCGCTTAACATGGATCCCAATGTCACATCAGCGCGGATGCGCAGCCTTACGGAATCTTTCAGCAGTTCCGAATAGCGCTCAATGGCTTCTTCAGGGCCGATCAGCGGCTTGTTGCTGATGATCTCGCCGAGATTCCAGTATTGCTTTTCGGTCAGCTTGCCGCCGGGCTCATAGATCAAATAGCTTCCGGGATTGACCGAATAGATGTTTTCAAAAAAAGATTTTTCATCATGGTCGACGAGACCCCAGCGAAGAAAATCATAGAGAGTGCGGTAGTCGGGCTTTTTGGGAAAACCGGCCGCGAACATGGCTTTAGGTTCTGATGAAAAATACAGTTCATTATTGTAAAAACCATAAAAAAGGGGCTTGATGCCCACGCGGTCACGGGCAAGAAAAAGATGATTTTTTACGCCGTCCCATATAGCCAGTCCGAACATCCCGTTAAACATCTGCAGGCATTCTGGGCCTTGTTCCATATAGGCATGCAGTATGGTTTCTGTATCTGTGCGGGAGCGCCAGTTTTGAAAACTGAGTTGAGGACGGATTTCATACCAGTTGTAGACTTCTCCGTTATAACAAATAACATAACGGCCGCAGGGGCTGACCATCGGTTGCGCCCCCTGCTGGGTTAAGTCGAAAATGGCAAGCCGCCTGTGGCTGAGACCTACGGTTTCCGTATGCCATACGCCGCTTCCGTCCGGCCCCCGGTGGGCGAACGCCTCAGCCATTTTTTTCAGGGCTTCTTTTTTGTGCTCGTCTATTGTACCGATTATTCCTGCAATACCACACATGGCAATCACTGTTGGCCTATGAAGACATCAGGTTTTTTTACATACCAGGAGCATGTCAGTGATGCAGTCAGACAGTGCATCGCCGCGCGCAACGGCATCGCGCTGATAGAACTTAACAGCTTCAATGACCTGAAAGTACTTCCTGATGAAAGAGATGAAATCTTCATACGATCCTATTATTTCTTTTCCGATAGGGTTTTCGGGGATGTGAAGCGATGTAAAAAATAAGCTGTCCGTCCGTAAAACCCTTTGTATTTCCCTTAAACAAAAATCGCGTTTTTCCAATAAAAACCACAGGACCCCTAAAAGGAGAACGCTGTCAAATGCGCTGTCATTGTATGACAGGCCGTTACAGATGTCTTCTGTTTTCAGCTGACCATGGTCGCCGAAACGCTGCAAACCCTTTTCAATGGCCGTACGGCTGATATCAATGCCCACGGCATCAAATCCCCGCTCACGCAGGAAGTTGACAAAATAACCATAGCCGCAGCCGATGTCCAGAACGCGAAAAGGCCTTTGCCGGTCCTGGATAATGCCGTATATCGTCCGGTAAAAAGCCGATTCCGTACAGTACTGTGACGGCCATACGTCCCGGCAGTTTTTATAAGCTCCTTCAAAATCATTGATGAGCTTACGATTCTTTGTATCATAGATATATTGATGGTAGTCGCTGCTCATTGTCCCATGCTCACGTACGGCCAATGGTTGAATAATGTTATCGTAAAGAAAAAGAGATATCAAAAAACTTTTTCTTCAGACAGCTTTCGTCCAGACGGGCCTTTTTCAATCTGGCCAATATTTTTAAGGCGGCGTCCCCTTTGCCTTCATAGGGGTTCTTCATGTTTTTCAGCTTTTTGCGAAACTTGCTGCTCAGCGCAATCTTGATGGACCTGACGATGTCTTTTTCCTTTTGCCTGCAGTCAATGACCGATCGAGCGCGTATCCTTCCTTTTTGCCTGTCCCCGATATTCACTGTCGGGATCCTGAAAGAGGGCGCTTCGATGATGCCGCTGGACGAATTGCCGACGACCACGTTCACAAATCGGAGAAGGTTACAGTATCTCATTTGTCCGAGGCTGACAAAAGAAGCGACATGGCTTCTCCTGGACGCATAGTCATCGATCATCCGCGTGATCGTCCGTCCCTCGGTGTCGGCGTTTGGCTTGGTGAAGATGATCTGATGATCTTTGAAGCGGTCGAGCGCTTTTAAAAGCTCTTTGAAGTCTTTTCCGGGTCCGGCTTTTTCCAGAGTGACAGGGTGATAGGTAACGAGCATGATCTTGTTTTGCAGCTTTATTTTCAGCATTTGCTCCAGAGTGCTTTTATCGACAAGCTTCATGTGTTTGATGTAGTCAACGCCAAGTGCGCCCACGTTGAAGACCCGCGCCGGGTCTTCCCCCAGCTGAACGACCCTCTTCCTGTAAGCGCCGGTCGCAACAAAGTGAAGAGAGGACATCTTCGTCAAAGAATGCCTGACGGCTTCATCATAGGCTCCCTCGGTCGTTTCCCCTCCGTGAAGATGAGCAAGAGGTATTCTCAGTATCATGGCCGCGATGGCAGGCGCGAGGTACTCATATCTGTCTGTGGGTATGACGACAATATCCGGCCTCAGCTTTTTTAACGTATCGGCAAATCCGTGAAAGCCTCTGCCGATGGACCTGATTATTGAGATGTCTGTATCGTCATTTTGGCCGATGTTGACCTTTGCCGTGATGCGGAATCCGTCTTTTTCAATGGACTTGTAAGTCAGGCCGTGTCTTTTCGAGAGATGATCGCCTGTTACGACCAGTTGCAGGGTGATATCTTTGTCATCTTTTAAGAAGGTCAGAAGGCGAATGACAAGGCCGTAGATGGCTCTTGAGCCTGTGACAACGCAGATTTTCCTTTTATTATTCATCGACGATCTGATCGTTTATTTCGTAATCCCGGTTGGCCTTGCGGCCGATGATCTCATCCCACTTCAGGGGGCTGATACCGCCGGCAGGTCTTTTTGTCGTGATGTTTTCCTCGGTCAGTCTATCGCCTCTTTTTATTTTTTTCTTTGCGAAAATGCTTTTTTTGACGGCAAGGCCTATTTTATTTTCCGCCGGCGTCGGCTGTTTCACGCCGTCTCCGAGAGCTTTTTCGATTTTTCTGATCGATGTGACCATGCGCTTCAGCTCTTCCGGCTCGAGAGAGGCTTTATGGTCCGGACCGTCCATATCCTTATCCAGCGTAAAGTGCTTTTCAACCACCTCCGCTCCAAGAGCGACAGCAGCGATGGGAGCCTCGATGCCAGGCGAATGGTCAGAAAAACCGACCGTATACAAAAAAGCCTTTTTCAGCGTTTGAATGCACAGAAGGTTCAAGTGCTCAAACGGAGCAGGGTACTCGGTTATGCAGTGAAGGATGATAAGCTTAAGAGATGCGTTTTTTCTTTGTCTTTCAATGATCGATACGGCATTCTTCACTTCTTCCAGCGTTGCCATTCCCGTAGAAAGAATGATCTCTTTATCCGATCCAGCGATTTTTCTTAAAAGAGGGACATTGTCGATTTCTCCCGAAGGGATCTTGAGCTTTTCTATGCCAAGGGACAGCAAAAGGTCGATGCTTTCAAGGTCAAAAGGCGAAGAGATGAAGTCGAGATGGATTTTTCTGCAGTGTTCAATGAGCTCCTTGTGCTGCGGGAGGCCCAGCTCATATTTTTTTAACATGTCGAACTGGGTTTCGCCCGGCAGGGATGCGTTTTCCTGATAATCAGCTTTACCAGCGTACGATGTTACAAGGCTTTCTGTTTTAAAAGTCTGGAACTTGATGGCATTGCATCCGCACGCGAAGGCTGTGTCGATCATTTTATGGGCCGTTTCCATGCAGCCGTTATGATTGATCCCGGCTTCCGCGATAATGTACGTTTTGTTTCTTTTCATTTTTTTAGCTCTTTTTTTGCACTTTTGCAGGAACCCCGAAAGCAAGCGTGCCGTCAGGGATATCTTTGAGAACGAGGGAGCCTGCGCCGATTGTGCAACCGGCACCTATTTTGATTCCCTGAATGATCGTGCTGCCGCACCCTATGTGTGTCCGTTCACCTACCGTGACGCTGCCGGAGATCACGCTTCCTGATGACACATGAGAGTGAGCGCCGATCACGCAGTCATGTTCGATTATGGCGCCTGTATTGATGATGACATTATTTCCGATAGCGGCGTTTGTATTGATTACGGCGCGAGCCAGCACCTGTGACCCTTTCCCGCACACCGAGCTTTCAGAAACAACGGATGACGGGTGGAAAAGCGTTTCAAATGCGTAGCCTTTTTTGTAAAATTTTTCATATACGGAAAAATGCAGGCTGACGTTATCGGCCGACGCTATGCCGTTTATCAGGAAAACGTCTTCCGGCCTATAGGTGTCCGTTAAAGACGAATCGTTTCCAAGGTAAGGGAGCGCAGCTATTTTTTTATCTTCATTATCAATATATCCAAGGACCTCATGCACGTCAAGCAGGCGCAAAAGCTCGCTGATGACCCTTGCGTGCCCGCCTCCACCGATAATGATCGCTTTCTTTTTTTTCATCATAAGCATCCTCTATGTCTCTTTAAAAAAGTTTTCTATTGTACTGATGACCCTTTGAGCGTCATCCTGCGTGAGGGAAGCAGAAGACGGAAGGCAAAATGTCGAGCCGTACGCTTCGTCATCTGAACCCGGCCCGAAGAACATGTTGTTTTTGTACATGTCCATGTGGCGGATAGGGTACCAGACAGGCCTTATTCCGCAGCCTGACGCATGGATTTCTTTTATAAAATCTTTGATGGGGAACATCAAGTCCTGCTTTGTCCTGGCAAGGACCATCCAGTACGTGCCGCGGCAGTCGGGCGGCTCATCGACGATCTCGATACAGGTGCTTTTTTCAGACAGCTCTTTGTAAGCCAGTGCAAGAGTTATCTTTTTTTCAATAAAATCTTCCAGCTTTTCCATCTGCGCGCAGCCGACCGCGGCGCAGAGATTGCTCAATCGGTAGTTGAATCCTATTTTATCGTGGATAAAATCGATCGCGTCGCTTTTTGCCTGAGTGGACAGGTGCTTGCATTCTCTTACTTTTTCGCTGTCAGGCGAAAGGATCATTCCGCCGCCGCCGCTTGTGATGACCTTGTTCCCGTTAAAGCTGAAAACTCCGATGTCTCCGATCGTCCCGACGCGTTTACCCTTGTAAAGGGCTCCCAGGCTCTCGGCCGCGTCTTCCAGGACAGGAACATGATACGTTCGGGAAAGTTCCATGAGGGCATCCATATCAGCAGGGTTTCCATAAAGGTGTACGGCGATGACGGCCGCTATCTTTTTCCCATTATAAAAGGTCCCCTCGGCCCTTTTTTGAACTGTTTCTTGTGAAAAGAAATCGTCCAGAACGGACATGTCCATATTGAGGGTGGTTTTATCGATGTCTATGAAAACAGGCTCCGCTCCGCAGTATGTTATCGGATTGACAGAACCGATGAACGTCAGGGATGGGCAAAGAACGCAATCACCGGGCATAACGCCCAGCGCCAGCAGCCCCAGGTGGATAGCCGCTGTTCCGCTGGAAACAGCGCAGGCGGCTTTCATGCCGTGAAAGTCGGCAAATCCCCTTTCGAACTTATCGACGAACGGACCCACAGAAGAGAGCCACCCGGTTTCGATACATTCTGAAAGATAGTTTTTTTCGTTCCCTGCTATCATGGGAACATAGTTAGGAATGAAGTGACTGCTCATAATATTTTTTATACTCCTCCACGGTTATTCTCAATCCTTCTTTCAGATCGGTCGCCGGCGTGAACCCGGTCAGCTTGAACAATAGGCCTGTTTCAGGACACCTTCTCCGGACAGATCCTTCGGGAGCAGGAAGGATCTCGATGTTTTCCGGCGTGGACCCGTAAATGTCGAAGATCATTTTATATAGATCCTTAATGGGGATCTCTCCTTTTTCATTACCGATATGGACCGTTGACCCCGGAGCGATGTTCTTTGACTCCATAACAAGATACGTTGCTTTCGCCGCGTCTTCAATAAAACAGAATGACCGCGTCTGGTCTCCGGCAATGATCCGGAAAGGATTTTCTTTATTATGAAGCCTCTTGATGATCTGGGGGATGACATGGTCAAAGCCCATGGATGGGCCGTAGATATTATGGTATCTGACGATAACGGGAAAAACGTCCTCGCGGCTGCTGAGGTAATTCAGATAAGCCTCGCCCCATATCTTGGACACAGCATAGCTGAAACGGGGGTTTTTCAGGTCGGAGATGACCGCCGGAATATTTTCTGAAGTAGGTACAGGAAGAGGGCATCCGGCCATTTCCGCTCCTGAATACACTTCGCTTGTCGAGGCGAACAGAAGGCGGGCTCCTTTATTTTTCTTTTTCAGAAAACTTTCAAATATGTTCAGCGAACCTATGGTGTTTGCCTTGAGCGTGTAGAGCGGGTCTTTTTCAACGCAACCTACGCCGACGACAGCAGCCAGATGATAGAGCCTGTCTATGTTTTCCGGCAGTTTATCAGCAAATCTTTTTTCGGTTATATCTCCTTCCAAAAAAGAAATTCTTTTTTGACTGAGCAGCTCTTTTATTTCCGGGTTTTTCCCGTGCCTGGACAGGCTGTCGATGACAAAGATATCATCGCTCTCTTGTGAATGAGCGAGAATGTGCTTCACAAGAGCTTTCCCTATAAAACCGCATCCGCCTGTGATGGCTGTTCTCATCAAGTCATTTCATTTCAGAACGAAGATTTATTTTTTCTGTCTATTGATGTAGGAAAGGGCCATTTCTTCGTGATAGAATTTCTCTGCTTCTTTATATGTTTCTATCCTTCCGATCTCATGGAATTTTTCCTGTAGAGGAAAAACACCGACCCTTTTCCCTTCCTGACAGGCTTTTTTTATAAGGCTCGGCATATTAAAATTCTCATCTCTGGGAATATGCTCGATAAGGGAAGGAGAGATGCAGTAAATGCCCGAGTTGACCAGATGCGTGAACTCCGGCTTTTCCCTGAAATCTCTGACGGTATCTCCTTCTATGATCGGATATCCAAAAGGTATTTTGACTTTATAGGGACGGCCGCAGAGGGTGAAGTCATATTTTGCCGCGCAGTGAAAATCAAAAAAAGCCTTGAAGTTGAGACCGGTCAAAATGTCGGCGTTCATCACGATAAAAGGGTCTTCAGGGATCTCGTCTTTTTCCAGAAGGCTGAGACTGCCTGCCGTTCCCATGGGTTTGGGCTCGGTGATATATTTGATGTTGACTCCGAAATCACCACCATCCTTAAAGTAATCCTCGATGATATCTCCCAGATAGCGGATATTAAGGATAATATTTTTAAATCCGTGAGCTTTCAAAAGATCGATAATGATCTCGAGCAGGGGCCTGCCGGCCACTTTCAGCATGGGCTTGGGGATGTTTTCCGTAAGAGGCCTGAGGCGCATTCCTTCGCCGCCGGCCATGATAAAAGCCGTCAGGCTTTCTTTGATGGCGCCGTAGATCCTTTCTGATTCAAGGTGGACAAGCTTGCCGCTGCTGTCGATGACAGGAAGATGATAAATGCCGTTTATGCGCATGAGCTCGGCAATGCTTTTACCTGTCATCGACTGCGGGACGACAATAGGATTTTTTTTCATCACGCCCGCGATATCCGCATCCATGGTCTTACCGCTGAGAAGAGCTCTTCGGATGTCTCCGTCAGTGACAGTTCCCATGAGGCGGCCCTCTCCGTCAACGACAAGAGCAATGCCAAACTCGTTGTCGTTGATAAACTGCATGGTTTCACCGATGGTTGCCTCAGGCTTTATGGAGACTTTATTCTTTTCAACTTTCATGGGTACCCTTTCATTGGTGAAGAAAAAAATCTCAGCATCCAGGGACGCGACCAATTAAGTTATAACATCCCTTAGTTCAATATAATAAAGAAAAAGTTGCACAAGTCAATAAAGTTAATTATAGTAATTTTGAAAGAAATTATAAATACTATTAATTTTTATTTATATAAAATAGGGATTGCTGGGAGCCTGAGAGCTTGCAGGAAAAGTGATCAAGGAAAAATAGAATTTGAACCGCCAGAAATTATCATATGTTTTTAAGCATAAACTGTTTAAAGCAGCTTCGACTTATACGATCTCTAATGTTATAAGAAAAGCTGTTCCTTTTTTGCTGCTGCCAGTCCTGACACGTTTTTTATCTCCGTCGGATTATGGAACAGTGGCCACCTTCCAGATCTTGCTTGCCGTATCGATAGTCTTTATCGGCCTGAACTTTCACGGAGCTGTTGGCGTCAACTTCTTTAAAATGGAAAAAGAGAAGCTGAAGATCTACAGCGGGAACGTGATCTTGCTTCTTCTGACAAATTTTATTATGGTTTTTTTTCTCCTTCTTGTTTTTAAGCCATTGATATCCAGGTGGGTCACTTTTCCTGAATCCTGGCTTCCGGTTGTGGCGGTCATTGCTTTGGCTCAGTCTCTTTGCACACTGCTCCTTACGATCTGGCAGGTAGAGAACAGGGCGCTTTCCTACGGCCTTTTTCAAATACTGCAGACGGTTATTAACGTTTGCGCCTCTCTTTTTTTTGTTGTTGTGCTGGGGTGGAAATGGCAGGGGCGCCTGACCGGTATTATTGTTGCTTCCACTTGTTTTGCCTGTATCAGCACGATTGTACTGAAAAAGAAATATGTCACTTTTCACTTTCATAAATCTTATGCAAAGGATGCTCTGTATTACGGGATCCCTCTTATTCCGCATGCATTGGGAGCATGGATCATAACAAGCATTGACAGGATCTTTATCAATTCTATGGTCGGCCTGTCGGCGACGGGCCTTTATGTTGTCGGCTATCAGATAGGCATGATCATTGAATTTTTTGCCCAGTCTTTCAACACAGCATGGTCTCCGTTCCTTTTCGAAAAACTGAGAGAAGGGCGCATGTCAGCAAAGGTAAGGATCGTGAAGTTTACGTATGTGTATTTTATTGCGATTGTGGTCATGGCCGGCATTTTGAGCTTTGTTTCGCCTTATTTTCTTAAATATTTTGTCAGCAAGAGCTTTTTCTCTTCTTATCAGTATGTTATCTGGATAGCTCTCGGCTATGCTGCGAGCGGCATGTATTATATGGTGGTCAACTACATTTTCTTTGTGAAGAAGACGTATTTGCTCGCATGGGTGACATTCTTTACTGCATGCGTTAATGCTCTGTTGAATTATTTTTTAATCAGATGCAACGGGGCCGTCGGCGCAGCCCAGGCAACGACGATATCTTTTTTTCTGACATTTGTCCTGGTATGGGCTTTGAGCGCGAAAGTCTACAAGATGCCGTGGCTGAGCTTCTGGAAAATCTCTGAAAAACAGGCGGTGAAAGAGTGATCGTATTAAGGGATCTGCTGGAGATCGAAGATGCTTCCGGCATACTGGATTTTCATTTTGAATTTGATGATATCCTCATGTGGCCGTTTATCAGGTTTTATCTCCACGGCATACCGATTGCCAGGGAGTACGGACTTCATGACCTCGGTGAAAAGAAAGCAAGGCCTGGCTTAAAAGAGAAAATGGTCTATCTGAAAAACACAATAAGGGGAAATCCTTATCGAAAAACACTGAAAGCCCATTATGATATCATCATGTTCTGCTCCGGTATTACCAACATCAGGAAAGACGGCCAGTACTTTAACAGGCTGAGCGATTATTTTGCTTTTCTCAACAAAGAGAAGACCTTGATCATCGAAGACTCTGTCAGGAGAATGTATCACACGCCGAGAGCGTTTCCCTATGTCGGGTATCATGATTTTATCAAGGCCTCGGCCTTGATCAGATCCCGTTTCCGCAGGAAAAGCGAAAAAGACAAAAAGACAGCAAAGGATTTGCTTGACTACCTGGAAGATAACTATCCGTATAATCTCGATAAAAAGGACCTTGCTTTTCTGGAAAGTATTCTCCTTCGTCTTTCAGGAAGGCTGCAGGCGTATTATGATGCTTACAACAGGTTGTATGACAGGTTTCAGCCGAGCGTTATTTTTCAGGAAGATGCCTGTTACGGAGGGAGAAGCTACATTGCCAAGTGGGCCAAAGACCGTGACATATGGGTGTGTGAGCTTCAGCACGGTCTGATATCAGGTAACCATGCGGCGTACAATTACGGGAAAGCGATCTTTGATTCGTCGGTTTATAATGAATATTTGCCGGACTATTTTTTAAGCTACGGCGAATATTGGAACGATCTTATTCAGCTTCCTGTCGAAAAGATTACGATCGGCAATCCCAATTATTGGGAAAACACAAAAACATCGGGCCTGTACGAAAAGAGGGATGCCAGAATCTATTTATTGGTAATTTCTGGCGGGAAAAGCGCTGGTGCGATAAAGCGTCTGGTCGCTGACCTTGCTCAGATCAGCGATGAAAAAAGAGTGAAGGTGTTTTTCAGGCCTCATCCCTATGAAAGGCTTGTGTTAAAGGATCTTTTTCCTGATATAGTTGAAAATGACAGGATAACCATAGATGACAGCGAAGATGTCTATCAAAGCCTCGGGAGGTCTGATTTTGTAGCCGGGAATTATTCGACCGTTCTTTTTGAGGCGATCGGGATCTGTAAATCTGTTTTTGTCATCGATCAGCCGGCTACAGACCTTTATATTCCGCAGGGGGTCATCAAGCGTTTTTCCAGTGCAGAAGAGCTTCTTGGACTTATAGAATCCTATGACCCGAGCGAAAACATTGATAAGAACGCTGTCTGGCAGACAGACTGGGAATCGCGATATAGACACTTCATTGAAGGGCTAATCGGCAAAAAAACGTGAGGGGGCAGAGTTCATGCTGGTCATAGTGAACTATGGCATCGGCAATATCGGCTCGATAAAGAACATGCTTAAAAAAGTGGGGCACAGGGCCGTTGTTTCTTCTTCTAGGGATGATGTTGCCCGGGCGGACAGGCTGATATTGTCGGGCATGGGGTCATTTGACAGCGGAATGGAGTTTTTAAACCAGAATCGGCTGATAGACGTCCTTCATGAAAAGGTCTTGGAAAAAAGAACGCCTCTTCTCGGCATTTGTCTGGGGATGCAGGTTTTGACGGAAAAAAGCGAAGAAGGCTCTTTCCATGGGCTGGGATTCATCAAAGGGGAAACCGTCAGGTTTTCTGTGCCCGAGAGGCAGGAGGGCTTCAGGATTCCCCACATGGGATGGAACACGGTCGACGTAAAAAAGAAGAGCGCGCTTTTTGAAGGCCTGTACGGTGAGACGAGGTTCTATTTCGCTCATTCCTACCATGTACTGCCAGCTGTTCCTTCTGATATACTGGCAACGACTTGTTATGGATATGAGTTTACTTCTTGTGTCCAGAAAGACAATATCGTGGGAGTCCAGTTTCACCCTGAAAAAAGCCATCTGTTCGGGATGAAGCTGCTGAGAAATTTTATAGAAAGGATATAGGATGTTAAAGACAAGAGTGATACCCTGCCTTCTTTTAAAAGATCAGGGCCTGGTCAAGACAGTGAAATTCAAGGATCCCAAGTATGTCGGCGATCCGATAAATGCCGTAAGGATATTCAATGACAAAGAAGTCGATGAGCTGATCCTTTTGGATATTACGGCTTCCATGGAGGGAAGAAAGCCTGATTTTGACCTTATCGCCGGCATTGCTTCGGAATGCTTTATGCCTTTATGCTATGGCGGAGGCATAAAGGGCCTTGATGATATTTCAAAGATCCTTTCCATCGGCGTGGAGAAAGTATCCGTTAACAGTTCTGCGCTGCAGGGTGCCGACATCATCACCAGAGCGGCCAGCCGTTTCGGTAGCCAGAGCGTTGTGCTCAGCGTTGACATAAAGAAAGGCATGGACGGCCAGCACCAGATCTATGATGCAGCCCGTCGCAAAACAGCGAAAATGGATGTTGTCGAGTATTGTCAAAAGATGGAGGCGGCAGGAGCGGGAGAGATCCTTTTGAACTCTGTTGACAGGGATGGCACGATGGAAGGCTATGATATCGAACTTATCAAAAAAGTCTCGGGAAGCGTAAATGTCCCGGTCATCGCCTGCGGCGGGGCCGGAAAGCCCGGTGATTTTTTTTCTGCCGTCAGCGTTGGAGGGGCGGCTGCTGTAGCGGCAGGAAGCCTTTTTGTTTTTCAGGGCAAATACAGGGCTGTTCTTATCAGTTATCCTTCATCAAGTGAACTTGAAAAGGTTTTCAACCAGGGATAGAGTCATGGATCGGGAATACCGGATATGTAAGAGATGCATTATGGATACGACAGATCCTGACATCTCTTTTGATGAGCAGGGGATCTGCAACCACTGCAGGGAATATGCTGTTCATTATGGAAAAGATGTTTTTACGGGGGACGAAGGGAAAAAAAGGCTCGATGAGATTGTAGCGAGGATCAGGGCTAAGGCCGGGAAAAGCGAGCATGACAGCGTTATGGGCCTCAGCGGCGGCGTTGACAGCACATATGTCGCGTATCTGGCAAAGCAACTGGGCCTGAACCCGCTTTGCGTGCATCTGGATAATGGATGGGACAGCGAGTTATCGGTAAAAAACATTGAGAATATCGTGCGGAGGCTTGGCTTTGACCTGCACACGCACGTGATCGACTGGGAGGAATTCAAGGACCTCCAGCTGGCTTATATGAAGGCTTCGGTGATAGATATTGAGGTTCCGACGGACCATGCCATAACGGCCGTCTTATATGATGTCGCCAGAGAGCAGAACATTTCTTTTATATTGAGTGGAAATAATATCGCGACAGAGGGGATCCTTCCCTTTAGCTGGGTGCATGGAAATAAAAATGATCTCATCAATTTAAAAGCGATTCACAGGAAGTTCGGCTCCCTTCCTCTGAAGAGCTATCCAAGGCTTGGCCTTTGCAGGAGGCTTTACTATCATGTCGTCAAGAAGATCAGGACGGTAAAAATACTCAATTATATCAGGTACAACAAAAAGGAAGCCAAAAGAATCATTACGGAAAGCCTTGGATGGAGAGATTACGGCTACAAGCATTACGAATCCTTTTTCACTCGCTTTTATCAGGCCTACATATTGACGAAGAAGTTTGGCGTGGACAAAAGAAGAGCTCACCTGTCGACGTTGATCTGTTCCGGGCAGATGACGCGGGAGGAGGCTTTGTCTGAAATACAAAAAGAGCTTTACAACGAAGATGATCTGAAAAACGATAAGGAATACGTCCTTAAAAAACTGGGTCTTTCAGAAAAAGATTTTGAGCGCATCATGGCTTTGCCCGTGAAAAGCCATCTTGATTACGGGTCTGATCTGAAGATCCATCGGCTCATCATGTCCGCGTATGAAAAGCTGAAGAGGTTTAAGGCACGCAGATGATGCAGGTTATAAAGAAAAAGCGCGGTGTCCCTTTATGAAAGAAAAAGGCATTTTACAGGTCGCGATCATATTGATCAGCCATAATGTCGGCGGCACGCAAAAGAGAATGCTGAATCTTTTTTCCTATCTTTCAGAAAACGGCAGGCACCGGTACATGCTTTTTATCAATCAGGCGCTTTACAGGGAATGTGTGAAAAGGGGCTATGTGACAGAGCGGAAAAATATCCGGGTCCTTTTTAAGAGGAAGATTTTTCGGTGCATAGATAAGATGGTCACGGATATTCCCTTGCTGAGATCAGGCAGGGGAAAAGCAGTCAGAAAGGGCTTTAACGTTTTTCGGCTTTTCATTCAGAAGTTTGCGTTGTTTCTGGAAAAAAGACAATATGCGGATACTGTATTTGATATTGCTCATTTTGCCTTAGCCGGTGATTTTGACAGCGTGGTGACATACAAGAAGCTTGTGATGGAATGTGTGGCTTCGAATATCGAGGAGACTCACTGGAAGGACGGCACTTTTCGCGAAATGATCCGGCGCGCGGACAGGGTGAACATTTTGTCTGCAGATATCAAGCGGAAGCTGGAAAAGCTTACAGGGGTAAAGGATGATGAAAAGTACCAGGCCGCTCCCTGCTCTTTTACGGATTATTCAGGCTGCCGTGTCGGTAGAAAAGAGCTTTGCATTGTTTTTAGCGGAAGGATGGAGGATGTCAAAAATCCTTTTCTTTTTTTGGAGGCTTTAAAGCTTTTAAAAGAAAAGACTTCGCTTTTTTTTCAAGCGTTTATGCTGGGGCATGGAGCACTGGAGGAAGATGTTGATAAGAAGATCGGGCTGTATGGATTAGCGGATCTTGTAAAAAGGATGGAGCATCCCAGCCCTCAGGAGATCCTATCGAGATCGCTTATCTATGTGTCTTTGCAGGAAGCCAATAATTATCCCAGTCAGGCGCTCCTGGAAGCCATGGCCTGCGGCTGTGCTGTTATCGCCACGGATGTCGGCGAGACGTCTCTTCTTGTGGGGAAGGAGGAAGGCTTTCTTGTTCCTTTTGATAAAGAAGTAATCGCTGAGAAGATGCTGTGGCTCATACAGCATTCCGCAGAAGCAGAAAAAATGGGACTGGCTGCAAGAGAAAAGGTCATTAGGGAGCATACAGCGGAAAGGTATGCCCGTTTTGTTGAGAAGATGTATGACGATGCATTATTATAGCGCATAGAGAAAAGGAAGATTTTATAGAATTGACGCGCTTTATTCCAATAATCTAAGCCTGTAACATTTGAATTTTATCTGCTTTTCTTGCCACATTTTTTTCAGCTCTTTACCTATGTAATTGATTTTGAGTTTAATGAACCTCCCCGAGCTTCCACTTGAGGTGGATACGCTTAACCTGAATATTTCACAGATTTTTGTGAAATATTCTCACGAAGTGCCGTGATGTGGCTGCCATGCAGTCACAAACGGGGTTTATCACGTTCGTTTTGAAACATTTTTTTTGTGGCAAAACGTCACGTCTTTCCCGGAATACATGGAATTCCATGTATTCCGGGAAAGCGGATATTTCATCGTTTTTAATGAAATATCCGGATTAATGCGGAAAAGCCCGGGGTTTCTTTCAAAAACCCCGCTTTGTAAAATATCGCAAAAATTCATCGTGGAATTCGAAGAATTCCCTGAGTTAAGTCCTCGGAATTTCTGATGAAATACCA
>JAFGJP010000169.1 GCA_016929035.1 Candidatus Auribacterota bacterium
TCGGCGCTTTTCTGGGAGCGCTCAACGGAGGGGTTCTTCTTGCCGGATTAATCGTGTTTTTCTCTCTTTTTCCCTCATCATTCTGCCTGAGAATGATTTACAAGAAATCATTTTTCGGTTATCCTGTTGCAAGAACCATAGTTTTCATGCATAATAAGATTTTTGCGGTTGCTCCTGCCATGAGCTATTTTGACGGAGAGCGCTTTCTTGAAGAAATCGATTCACGGGTCGAAGCTCTTGAAGAGCAAGACCATGACTCGGGAAAGGAAAGGTGAATTTCATGAAGCTGAAGAAGATCTACGAGTTTGCCATAGAACATGGGAAGAAGAACGATCCCCGGGGACTTCGCCGGATCGAGAGCGAGTTGTCACAGCTGAGAAAAGCCTATGATGACATGCCGGAGAAAAAGAAAAGGTTCTTTGACAGCGAAAAGCTTGTCAATCCTTTTGCCGATACGCGGATCTTAAATGGATCAGGAGAAGAAAACATAAAAATGGTCCTTGCCGGCATAGACATCGAAGTTGGAGAAGTTCTCCTTGCTGACAGGATGAAAGAAAAGGGAAAGAGAGTGGACCTGCTGCTTTCTCATCATCCGGAAGGGAAAGCTCTCGCTGCTCTCGCGGATGTGATGAAACTCCAGACGGATGTTCTTTTGCGCTGTGGCGTTCCCATCAGCGTTTCGGAATCTCTTATGGAAGAGAGGATGCAAGAGGTCAATCGAAGAGTTATGCCCGTCAATCACAACCGTGCTGTTGACGTCGCAAAAATCCTCGACATTCCTTTCCTGTGCGTTCACACACCGGCCGACAACAGTGTGACAAAGTATCTGGGTGATCTTCTGGAGAAGAAGAAGCCGGAGCTGGTGTCTGATGTTATCGATATTCTCAATGATCTTCCGGAATATCAGCACGCTAACGAGATTAATGCAGGACCGGCGATTATTTCAGGAAGTGAAAGCAGGCGGTGCGGAAAAATCATGGTCGATATGACCGGCGGAACAGAAGGGTCGAAAAGTATTTTCGAAAACTTAAAAAACTCCGGAGTCAATACGGTTGTTTGCATGCATCTGAGTGAAGAGCATCTCAAAGAAGCGAAAACACATCATCTCAATGTCATTATAGCCGGGCACATCGCCAGCGATAACATGGGACTGAATCTGTTCCTCGATGCACTCGTGAAGAAAGAAAATATAAACGTTATACCATGCAGCGGATTCGTGCGCGTTAATCGAAACGGATGATGAAATTCAGGCAGTTATTTGGCATTAACGAAAAAGTGTATTATAATATTATAACTTTTTGGGGCGTGAGAGGTTGCCTGATTCGTCGACGGGCAAACCTTTATTCTCGGAACGGATAATAGATATCTATGCCTTATCTCAAGCAGGAAGATATTGAGAGAGTTCTGTCTTCAGCTGATATTGTGGACATCATCCAGCGATACGTTCCTCTCAAGCAAAGCGGAAGCAATCTGAAAGCTCTTTGTCCTTTTCACAACGAGAAGACCCCGTCATTTACGGTGAACAGGACAAAGCAGATTTTCCACTGTTTCGGCTGCGGCGCAGGAGGTAATGTATTTTCTTTTATCATGCAGCATGAAAAAGTGACCTTTCCGGAAGCCGTCAGGATCATTGCCGAGATTCTCAATATCCATTTATCAGAAGGGACATCCGGTGAAAAGGAAAAGAAATTTGATTATTATCGCTTAAACCTTTTGGCCGCAGAATATTTTAAAAGTCTGCTTTTTAAAGAAAAAACGGGCGCCGCCTGGTCATTTCTGAAAAAGCGGGGAATCAATGAAAAAAGTGTGCACGAATTTTTTATAGGATTTGCACCGTTTGCTTTTGATAATTTGATCATTCACATGAAAAAGCAGAATATTTCTGGTGAAGACCTGGTCCAATGCGGATTGGCTGTCGAAAGAGCGCGTCCGGATTCAAGTGACTCGGAAGGTTTTCGCCTCATCGACAAATTTAGAAATCGTATTATTTTTCCTGTAAGAAGCCCATCAGGGAAGATTATCGGGTTCAGCGGAAGATGCCTGGACGATAGCGATATTCCCAAGTACCTGAATACGCCTGAAACGCCTGTTTTCAGGAAAAGAGAGGTCCTCTTCGGGTTTTTTGAAGCAAGGAAAGGGATCCAGGAAAAAGGATTCGTGTTTCTAATGGAGGGTCATATTGATGTTGTTTTGTCGCATCAAATGGGAGTCAACAATGCTGTTGCTCTCCAGGGAACGGCATTGACGCGCGAACATGTGCAAAGGCTGAAAAATTATACGAAGAAGGTCGTTGTCTGTTTTGACAGCGACGAAGCAGGAGTGGAAGCAGCTAAAAAGGCTTTGCCGCTTTTCCTTGAGTTTGAGATGCAGGCGGAGGTCGTTCTTCTTCCTCAGGATGAAGACCCGGCATCCCTTCTGGTGAAATACGGAAAAAATGCTCTTAGGAAGTTTTATCAGGAAAGGCGGGGGCTCTTTGATTTTAAGCTTGACAATTTAAAGAAAAATAATAATATTTTGATTCCTGAAAATAAAGTCGAGATCATAAAAGAGATGTTCAAGGACCTTAAGTGTGTCCAGAACAGAATCTTAAGAGATGAATACTTCAGAAGGATGTCGGCTTCTCTTGATGTCGACGAACAGTCACTGAGGAAAGACTTCTCAAGCTTTTTGGAAAAAGATGCCGGGTCTTTCAGCTTTGAGACAGATGAGACTGTCCAGCGGAGAATCGAAAGCACTCCCGGTGAATTTGAGCTGCTTAAGCTTCTCATTCATGACAAGGAGTTTATCGCGCGGTTGATAAGTGCTGATTTCAGCCCGAAGAACATCCAGAGCGAAAGCTTAAAGAATATTTATCATGTATTGCTGGAAAAGCA
>JAFGJP010000170.1 GCA_016929035.1 Candidatus Auribacterota bacterium
AAAGACTATTCTTTCTTTTCTGCCGTTTTTTTGACTCTTTTTCTTATTTTTTTCGGGCTTTCTTCCATACGCTGCATCGGCAAAACGGATAAAAAAGAAAATATCGAGTCATCCTTGAAGGAGATCTGCATGAGGCGCTTTGGCTTTTCCCCTCTGACAAAAGCCAACAGGAAAAACCTGGGAACCCTTGTCATCGTTGAAAATATCTTCGACGAAAAAACACGAGACAGGGCGATGAAGCGCATGCTGCTCTGTGCCGGTGAAGCTTTAGCGCGCATTCCCACAGAGCAGGAGTTCTTCCATGTCATCCTCAGAGATAATATAAGCGGCGTTGAAAACCTGTACACTTTCTCTATCAAGGATATTCAAAAAAATTTTATTGGCGCCATCTCTCCGGCTGAATTCCGGAACCGCACGCTGATGATGCCGGATAACAATCTCTCCCTTCTCGGCAAAAAGAGAATCGAGCAGTTCTTCGGACTTCTACCCGGCTGCTCCCTGGAAGAAATCCTGAAAGCCTCTCCGCAGATAACAATGAAAATTTTCTCTAAACGATTTCTTCACCATCTCCTTGAAACAAGCATGAAAGAAAACGCAAATTATGATATGCTTCTGGTAAAAATGAAAGCTGTCTCAAACGAACAAATGCTTTTTTATGTCAAGGCCAGGCATACGTTTGATGTGAAAAGCGGCTTTCAGGAGAGCTCTTTTAAATATTCGCCCGGCGATGCCATCCACTTCATTTTCAAAGTGGAAAACGAGTCGTACCTTGATGTAAGGATCTCAGAGATCTATACATTCGAGGACAGGAACTCTTTCTTTTCTTCTGAGATACCAAAAGACATTCAGGAGCTTGATTACCCTGAAACATGGAGCAGTGACGATTTCTCGATCGAAGATATGACGCTACCCGGCTTTGTCTCCCGGCTCGTTGCTCAAAGGCTGCGGGCGGAGATAAACTCCCTCACAGAAGAAGAGGGAAAAGAGCCTGAGATCAAAATAATCGAAGGCTCCTTTAAAAACGGAAAAGGGATCCATCTTGTTTTCCAGATGAAGACAGATCAAATGACTTCTCTTGACGAAATCCGCGCACGCAGTATCATGGTAACAAAAACCGTTTGCCAGATATACGATTTCAGGAAGCTGCAATCTCTTGAAATCATTTTCCCCAGGCAGGGAATATTCGAAACTATCGGAAAAAAAGAGCTGGGATTGTAAAGGAGTACTTCGTACGGATGATTATAAATTTAGCTACGAATGCACACGAATAAATATAGATTATTCCCCTTCGGCGAATTTATTCAGCCGCGAAGAACGCGAAGGGACGCGAATTATACAGAGGAGGGTGTTGTAAACCTTTTTGTTTTTTTACTCACTACTCGCTACTAACTACTAGTATTGTGTCTCAGAAATACTTTAAAAATTCATGTCATTGCGAGGAGTGCCAGCGACGAAGCAATCTATTGGAAGTCAAGCAGTTGAGATTGCCTCGCTTACGCTCGCAACGACAGATAAATTCAAATGATTTATGAGACATAACACTAGCTACTTATGAAGAAGGAGCACTAAAAGCGCAGATGATTATAAAATTAACCACAAATCCACACGAATCCACACGAATAGAAAGAGGGTTCGCCGAAGGCGAACAATTTGTGTTCATTTGTGTGAATTCGTGGTTGATTATTTAAATATCCAGCGAAACGTTCCTTTGATTTTGAATTTTTGATTTTAAATTATAAAAAAGAAGAAGCAATGAAACGTTATAAAAGAACATTTTTTTTCTCTCTTTTAACGATTTTCTCTGACTGCACAGCTTTTTTTCTGTCTTTCCTGCTGACCTTCTGGTTCAGGTTTCACACAGGGCTTTTTGCTTCACCCAAAGGAATACCGCCCTTGACAGATTACCTGGGGATCTTTCCGCTCCTGATGGTCATCTTTCTCGCTGTATTCAAGTCCTTCAACCTTTACAGGGAACGTCGCTTTTTTGAGATCACGCTGGAAGCCGGGAAAATTTTTAAAGCCTTTGCATTTTCCATAATGATCTTCCTTCTTCTTTCCTATTTCTACAGGGGAACAACTTATTCGCGTCTGTACCTCATCCTCTTTGTTCCGATAGGCTTTTTTTCAATCACCGCTTTCAGGCAATTCGAGCTAAAAATCGAGAAGATATTGCAAAAGAAGTACTTGCGAAAAAACAACATCCTTATCCTGGGCTCAGGGCCGGATGTTGAAAAACTCGAATCAGCATTGAGAAAAGATTATAGCTGGGGCTTTGAGAAGCTTATGACCGCCTGCTCAAAAGAGCTTTTCAAAAATGAAGACGATATGACCACCCTGGAAAAATCTTTCCGTGAATGGAAAAAAGCTAATGTCAACGAGATCATCCTTGTTTCAAGAAACATAGCCCACGAGCAGATGATCAAGATCATCTATCAGTGCGAGAAGCATCTCTTCTCTTTCCACATAGCCCCGGATATTTTCAATATCATCACCTCGCGCGTGGATATCATCAGCATTGACGGCATCTCTTTGCTGGAGCTGAAAAGAAGCCCTCTTGATATGCTTCACAACCGCATCATCAAAAGGCTTATGGACATCTTTGGCGCGGTCATAGGACTGTGCATTTTTTCTCCTCTGATGCTGTTCGTGTCTTATTTCATCAAGCGGGATTCTCCAGGGCCGATTTTTTACAGGCAGGAAAGATGCGGTGAAGACGGTAAAGATTTTGTCCTCTTGAAATTCCGGACAATGTTCATTGATGCGGAAGTGGAGACAGGACCGGTTTTTGCAAAGGAAAATGATCCAAGAAGAACACGCGTTGGAAAATGGCTCCGCTCAAAAAACCTCGACGAGATACCGCAGCTCATCAATGTCCTGAAGGGAGACATGTCTCTTGTCGGCCCCCGGCCTGAAAGGCCGCACTTCGTGGAAAAGTTTAAAGAAAATATCCCCAAATACATGTCCAGGCACCTTGTCAAATCCGGCATCACCGGATGGGCCCAGGTTCACGGGCTCAGGGGAAACACATCGATCGAGGAAAGAATAAAATATGACCTTTTTTATATCGAAAACTGGTCAGTCTTCCTTGATATAAAAATCCTCTCCATGACCCTCTTTTCAAAGAAAAATGCGTATTAAAAACCAGACCCAAGACGCAAGACTTAATAAGGTGTGTTGCGCACGAATGATTATAAATTTAGCCACGAATGCACACGAATAAACACAAATTATTCGCCTCCGGCGAATCTATTCAGCCGCTAAGTGGTTCGACGGAGTTTATCTCAAATCAAGTCGAGAGGCTTATCATCCTGAGCGAACGCAGCGAGTCGAATAGGAATGCGCTTGTCCTGAGCGGAGCTGAAGGGAAGGAACACGAAGAAAAAACCGTAATAAGTACTGAGTGAAAGAAATCTTAAATAATAAAGGAAAAGCAAAAAATATTCATTCTATAAGTTTTAAATTTTGGCATATGGCTATTTGCCATTTACTTGGATTTTGACATTTGGAATTTTACCTCCAATCTTTAACCCCTTTTAAAAATAGCGAAGCCTGACAGACTACGGGCTGATTTTGCTTTTTCTGCCTTTTTTTTACTTTCTACTTCCTCGTTCTTAATTATTTTCCGTCCTACTTTCTACATTTTGTTCTACATCCTGCGTCTTGGGTCATGGGTCTAATTCTCCTTTTTTCTTTCAACAAACACCCTTTTATGCTATAAAAGTAGACTTATTTTTTAAGATAATCTATCTATGTTATTTATAAAATCAAAATTCAGGGGTGGCGTTCATCCAAAAGACTTTAAAGATATCTCCAGGGATGAAAAATTGCTGTCCATAGACCCGGGAGATGAAGTCATCATCCCTCTTGTTCAGCATATTGGAGCTCCTGCCGCTCCTAACGTAAAAAAGGGAGATAAGATTGTGCGAGGAGATATCATCGGAACGCCGTCAGGCTTTATCTCCTCCCTTATCCACTCAAGCGTAGCGGGAACAGTTAAAGATATTGACCTTCGCCCTCATCCCCTCGGCAAAAACATGATGAGCGTTATCGTATCCCCGGATACACAGGCAGAGGAGCGTTCTTCCTATAAGCCGAAACCTCAGCAGCAGGTCGACGCTCTTTCTTCCAAAGATATCGTTTCTCTTGTACAAAAAGCCGGAATAGCGGGCATGGGCGGAGCCTCTTTCCCCACCCACGTCAAGCTTTCGCCTCCAAAGGGAAAAATAATCGAAACTCTTATAATCAACTCTGCTGAGTGCGAACCTTATCTCACAGCAGATGAAACACTTGTCAGAAATCACGCGGGAGAAATAATTAAAGGTGCAAAAGCCATCCAGAAAGCCATTGGAGCAAAAAGGCTCATCATAGCCATTGAGGACAACAAGCCTGAAGCCATCTCTGTGCTCAGGAAAGCGCTTTTTGAAGAAGGCGCCATCGAGCTCATTGTTCTGCCGACAAGGTACCCCCAGGGAGGGGAAAAGCAGCTCATCCAAGCGGTTCTTTATAAAGAAGTACCAAGCGGCGGGCTTCCCATGGATGTTCAGGCTCTTGTCCAAAATACAGCAACGGCTTTTGCTGTGTATGAAGCTGTCTATTATGACAAGCCTCTTATCGAACGTGTTGTAACAGTAACAGGCCACAACCTGAAACAACCGGGAAATTACCGTATAAAAATCGGTACGAAATTAAGGGACGTCCTTTCTCAGGCCGGGTATGAGGAAAACCCTTCCTCACTTGCTGTCATGGGCGGTCCGATGATGGGCCTTCCTGTGATAGACATGGACACTCCTGTTATCAAGTCCACATCCGGCATTCTTATTATCGACAAGGTAAGGCTCAAAAAAGAATTCCCGTGCATCCGCTGCGGCAGGTGCATTGAACACTGCCCCATGGGGCTTTCGCCGACAGAGATCGCTTCTTCATTCAACAGAAAAGACATGGACGGCCTCAATGACCTTCATGTGACGGATTGCATCGAATGCGGGTGCTGTTCGTATGTCTGCCCGGCGGGAATACCTCTTGTCCAGTACCTGAAGCTTTCAAAATGGGAACTCAGAAAAAATGCCCAAAAAAAATCATGATAATAAAATAATCCAGTCCGCTCCTTTCATTTCAGCGAGCGATTCCGTAACGCGAATCATGTGGGATGTGGTCATTTCTCTTATCCCGGCCATCGCTCTCTCTATTTATTTCTTCGGTATCGCTTCAGCTTTTATCATCATGGTTTCTGTCGCTTCCTGTGTGGCTTTTGATTCCTTCTGTATCAGCTTTCGAACAAACAAGAATATATCCTTCGGCTCTCCTTTTGATGGAAGCGCCGTTATAACGGGCATCCTGCTGGCTTTTAACCTGCCGGCAACCGTTCCCTGGTGGCTTGTCGTCATTTCAAGCGCAGTAGCCATTATCGTCACCAAGCATTTCTTCGGCGGTATTGGAAAAAATATCTTCAACCCGGCTCTAGCCGGGCGCATTTTCGCCATGCATGCATGGCCGGATTATATGAGCGCCAGCTGGATTCCTCCCAGAAGCCAGTGGGAAGACCTGCAGGCAAGTTTCTTTTCTCTGGACAATTCCCCTGTCAGGGAGGCGTTTCAGTCATATGCAACGCCCCTTGCGCACCTGAAAGACGGAGCGCTGGCAAAAATGCCTGCGCTTTCTGATATGTTTCTCGGCAATATCGGCGGATGTCTAGGAGAAACGAGCGTTCTTGCCCTTTTGCTCGGAGCTCTCTTTCTTCTCTTCAAAAAGCGCATTACGCTCACGATTCCTCTGACATATATAGGAACAGTCGGACTTTTAACATGGATCTTCGGCGGTCAAAAACTTTTCACAGGGCCTTTTCTTTTTCATATTCTCGGCGGCGGTCTTGTCCTGGGCGCTTTTTACATGGCAACAGACATGGTCACGTCTCCCTATACAGCAAAAGGACAGTTCATCTTTGCTGCGCTTGCGGGAGTCTTAACAACGCTTATTCGCCTGAAAGGCGGTTTCCCGGAAGGGGTTTCCTACTCTATCTTTTTCATGAACGCTCTCGTTCCCATTATCGACAGATACACGCGAATTCGTATCTACGGAACGCGTAAGGAGAAAGAAAAAAATGGCTGATCAAGACAAAAAGACGACCGGCATCTTTCGCTCTTCGCTGACTCTTTTTCTTATCACAGCCTCAGCCGCGTTCCTGCTGGCTTTCGTGTATACAAAAACAAAAGACAAGATTGCCCAGACCGAAAATTCGAAAAAAATGAAATCCTATGAGCAAATATTTCCCAAAGGGCGATTCAGCGAAGAAAAGATCATCGAAGATATGCCCTTTGTCGAGGTCTCTACTCAAGAAGGGAATCCTCTGGGGTATATCATTTTTACTCAAGGGGAAGGCTACAGCAGCACAATAAAGATCGCTTACGGAATAACAATGGACAAAAAGGTCAAAGGCGTAATTATTCTTTCCCAGCAGGAGACGCCCGGCCTTGGAGCCCGCGCAGGTGAAGTCAAAAAAAACATTACCCTCGTGTCTCTCCTGTCATCTCTTTTCAACGCTCAGGGGGAGCCGCAAAACGAAGTCCAGAGACCATGGTTCCAGAAGCAGTATGAAAACCTTTCCCTCGAAGAGCTCTGGCTGAAAAAACAGAATGAAAACGGCAAGATCGAAGCCATTACCGGCGCAACGATAACTTCGAATGCTGTCACACAAGCCGTCAGGGAAAGCCTGGAACAATTCATAAAAAATGTTCAGGAGAAGGAGCACAAATAAAGATAATGAAATCAAATATTAAAATTATGATTAACGGCATTCTCAAAAACAATCCTGTTTTTGTCGTTCTTCTTGGTCTCTGCCCTACGCTGGCAGTCTCGTCATCCCTGAAAAACGCTATAGGAATGGGATTGGCTGCAAGCTTTGTCCTTATCAGCTCAAACATCATCATCTCTTTCTTCAGAAAGATCATACCCGATAATATCCGAATACCCGCTTTCATTACGGTCATCGCCACATTCGTGATCATTGTGGAGCTCGCGATGAAGGCTTATTTTCCTGTTCTAAGTGAAAAGCTGGGAATTTTCATCCCTCTCATTGTTGTAAACTGCATCATCCTCGGGCGGGCGGAAGCTTTTGCCTCCAAGAACGGATTCCTGAATTCGCTTTTTGACGGGCTCGGAAGCGGCATCGGCTTCACCCTTGCGCTTCTTCTCATATCCTTTTTCCGCGAACTTCTGGGAAACGGCTCCCTGTGGGATATCCCGATAGCTGCAGGCTTTAAGCCCATGCTTGTTTTCATCCTGCCTGCAGGAGCATTTTTCACCATGGGCATTCTGCTGGCTTTCTTTAACTGGATAAGGAAAAAATCATGAACATGGTCTTGTACTTTCAGATTCTTATCATAGCCGTTTTTGTCAATAACTTTGTCCTTTCGCAGTTTCTGGGACTCTGCCCTTATATGGGAGTTTCAAAAAGGCTGGACTCAGCCATCGGTATGGGTGCGGCAGTCATCTTTGTCATGACGCTGGCCTCAGCTCTTTCATGGGTGCTGGAATCTTTCTTTCTTTCGCCGACAGAAAAAAATGTGTGGTTTATCCTCTTTGGAGACGGAAACGATGTTTCCGCCTTTGATTTTACTTATCTGCGGACAATTGTTTTCATTCTTTCCATTGCTGCGCTTGTTCAGCTTGTTGAAATCTTCATGAAAAAGTTTACTCCTGCCATGTACGAGCTTCTCGGGATATATCTTCCCTTGATAACGACAAACTGCGCTATCCTGGGAGTCGTCCTTCTTAACATAAAGACTTTTGGTTCCGGTGAAGCCAGCCTGATGAAGTCCATTATTAACGCTCTTGGGGCAGGGATCGGATTTACGCTGGCTATTGTCATTATGGCCGGCATCAGGGAAAGGATCGACGAAAATATTTCATCTGTTCCCAACGCGCTCCGGGGGTCTGCTCTTACATTTATTGTTGCAGGGCTTCTGTCTCTAGCGTTCATGGGATTTGTGGGGTTTTAAAAATACTTGATACTCGATGCTGGATGCTGGATACTAGTGTAGTATTACATGCTTCTCTTTACAATGGTTCGTCATTGCGGATTAAAAGCAAAGCAATCTCAAGTAATTTATTTTCAATAGATTGCTTCGTCGCTTCTAGCTCCTCGCAATGACATCGTATATAAAGC
>JAFGJP010000171.1 GCA_016929035.1 Candidatus Auribacterota bacterium
AGAACGCGTTTTTTCCGCCTTCCGTCAAACTCGCCGTAGAAAATCTGTTCCCATGGACCGAAGTCCAGTTTCCCCTGCGTTATGGCGACGACTACGCCGCGACCCATGACTTGGCGCTTGAGGTGGGCATCGCCGTTATCTTCGAAGGTGTTATGGGCATAGCGGGAAACCGGCTCGTGCGGAGCAAGAGATTCAAGCCACCTGTCAAAATCCTGGATCAGCCCCTGCTCGGCGTCATTGATATAGACGCTGGCCGTAATATGCATGGCATTGACAAGGCAGAGACCTTCTTTGACCTCGCTCTCAAAGACAGCTTTTTCGACCTCCTCTGTGATGTTGATGTAGTCTCTCCTGTGCGGGGTGTGAAACCAGAGCTCTTTTCGATAGCTTTTCATTGACAGCCTCCTTTTCGAACATCAACCAGAGGATTGATTTCATCACAAAACTTCTTGTTTCATCTTAACGGCCGGCAAAAGATAACAGGACTGTTGCAGGGCTCGGACATAAGCGCACCTGTCCTTTCCCAGCCAGTCTTCATGCAGGATATTTCGAATGGGAATGCAACGGAGCGTCTTGCCGGAAACGGTCGTATGTTCCCTGAATCTGTCAGAATAGACTTCGCATCTCGTCAATTGTCCGTCTTTTTTCAGATGAATACACGGGTCATTGAGTATCCCGCAGCAGATTCCGCATTGAAGACACAGGGACTCATAATTTTTTTCCTGAAGGGTTGTGATGCAATGGTAATCATCCATAAAAAAATTTCTCGAACAGCTCAACGCACGGAATTATACTAGGATTCACGAAAATTTCTGTCAAAGAGAAAATTTTTGAAATTTTCTGTCAAAGAAATAATCAGGCTGTTTAAATTTAAAGCAATTTATAAAAAAAGTTACATAATATGCATTTAATCAATCTTTTATATCATTACAAACAAGAAATGTTCGAAATGTACATCGCTCGCTTTTCTGCTGTTTTTTAAATTTTTTCTACGGTTGTGCATCGTGTATCCTGTATCTTGCATCCTGCTGGCAGGTTAAAGTGTTCACGGAAAAATTTCTTTATGTTATTATGTTATGCGATTATGAAAAAGAGTCTTAAATCTCACGCGATCCTTCTTATCACATGCCCTGACAAAAAGGGAATTGTGGCGGGGATTTCCCAGTTCCTCTACCGGATGCAGGGCAATATCGTTCACGCGGATCAGCACACGGATATGGAGACCGGAATCTTTTTCATGCGCATCGAGTGGGAGCTTGACGGTTTTAAGATCAGGAAGCAGGACATTTCAGAAAAAATGCAGCCGCTCTTTCATCGTTTCAAGATCAGGCACAGCCTGCACTTTACCGACGAAGTGCCGAGAATAGCGGTTTTTGTTTCCAAAGAAGACCACTGCCTGAATGATCTTATCTCCCGAAAAAGAAACGGTGAGTTTAAGGGAGATATCCGCGTTATCATCAGCAACCACATGGACTTGAGAGAAACGGCGGATCTGTTCGGCATACCTTTTTACTGCTTCCCGGTTGACGAGACCAACAGGCATGTGCAGGAAAAAAAGGAGCAGGACATTCTCAGGAAGCAAAGGGTCGGGCTGATCGTTTTGGCCAAGTATATGCGGATCTTTTCAGACCGCTTTGTCAAAAAATATGAAAACAGAATCATTAACATCCATCACTCCTTTCTTCCAGCCTTTATCGGCAAGAAGCCTTACCATCAGGCCTATTCACGCGGTGTTAAGATCATCGGGGCCACAAGCCACTATGTGACGCCTCAGCTTGATGAAGGCCCTATTATCGAGCAGGACGTGGTGCGTATAAGCCATCGTGACAGCGTATCGGACATCATGCGCAAGGGCCGGGACCTTGAAAAAGTCGCCCTTGCCAGGGCTGTA
Organism: Candidatus Auribacterota bacterium; assembly: GCA_016929035.1. Lineage (GTDB taxonomy): Bacteria > Auribacterota > JAFGBW01 > JAFGBW01 > JAFGJP01 > JAFGJP01. Next base: position 1,892 of record JAFGJP010000171.1, read on the forward strand.
AGACTGCACACGGAAAACAAGATCCTTGTCTATCAGAACAAAACCATCATTTTTGACTGAAAGGAATCTCCATGATTATCATCAAGACCAGGACAAAGGAAGATCATTTTGACCTCGACGGGATTGAATCAAGCGAAATCTTCCAGATCAGCCAGGGAGAAGGCGTCTCGTTTCAAGACGAAGTTGAATACCACCTGAGGATTCAGAAAACGACAAAAGAACTGATCGTTATGGGATCTGTCAAAACGGTTGTTTCTTATGAGTGCGCCAGGTGCCTGAAAGCATTTAAAGAGGAAATAAAAGTTGATAATCTGCTCTACAGCTACGCGCTGGACCAGCTTGGAGAACAGCTTGATCTGACGCCTCTTGTCCGTGAAGAGTTTCTTCTTAGGCTCCCGATCATGCCGGTTTGTTCTGAAGAGTGCAGGGGACTCTGTCCTCAATGCGGGAAGAATCTCAATGACGGACCTTGCGGATGCCATGAAAAGGAAAAAAGCTCTCCTTTTGACGTTCTGGATGATTTCCCTATCGAATAAGGTGTGCTTCGCACGGATGATTAATAAATTAACCACGAATTCACACGAATTAACACAGCTTTTCGCCTTCGGCGAATTTATTCAGCCATGAAGAACGCGAAGGGACACGGAGAGCAGTATATATTTGGATTTTGAACTTTGTTGTTTGGAATTTTTGTTATTCCGGCGACAGGACCTTCTTGATCGATTTCTCAAGGCTTTCGACGGAGAAAGGCTTGCTGATGAAGTCTCT
>JAFGJP010000019.1 GCA_016929035.1 Candidatus Auribacterota bacterium
ACCACCAGTGATTCAACCTATATCCCGACTTATCTGACATGCCCTCAATGCCACGCGACATACGGAGAATATGTGGACGGAGACGGCATGAATATCACCTGCCCTGTGACAACACCAGGACAGAGTCATGGCAGTTTTGGAGATATCGATGTTGATTCAACATACTGAAAAGCACCTATTTTTCACTTGAAAGAAGGAAATCCTTGTAACGCATAAGAATATCCTGGAGAAAGCCGGTCTTTTCATCCATTCCATCGGTTTCAACATTGACGGATCTGGCCACGACGACTTCCCAGACGCTCTCTTTTTTCTCAAAGAGAACAAGCAAAACCTTTCCGCTCTCATCCAACCCTTCTTCCTCTTTCCAGCTTGTATAAGAAAGTCGCGCTTCTTTTTCTCCTGCTTCACAGGAAAAAAAACAAAAAGTTTTCCTGTCAGGATAAAGGGCTTCCTTGTTCGCCTCGTCGTAGCGCTTTTCCAGGTACCGGACAAACGGATGGGAGAGGTCTTTTGTGCTGACCGGTTGAGGGACATCGTTCTGGTTAACCAGAGGAAGAATGGCCGGCTTTGACAGGTACATCATGAGAATGAATAAAACAGTGTTTTGAACAAGAACACTCATTTTTTTGTTTAATAATATAAAAATTTTATCAGCCACTAAGAACACTAAGGGACATAAAGTTCATTTTATGATACCCTCCCTTCAAGAGAGTGTATTCCATCTTCGTGTTGCGCCCCGTTTTCGCTAAAAGCGAATCACAGGGTTTCCTCGTGGCCCTTCGTGGCTTATCCTCAATTATAATTTAGATTCTAGTTTTTCTTACTATTTTTGTAAAAAAAAACATTAAGTATCTCACCAACTGCTTCTTTCTTCAGGAAAAATGACCCTGTGCGCGATGCCTTCACGGGGTCCGGCCATCCAGGGTCCGACTGTTTCTCTCCACTTCAAATAATGGCTGGTCTTCTTATGGGCTGCTGCCGCATCTTCGGATTCATAAGCCTCGTAAAAGAGAAACTGTACCGGGTCGTCTTTTCTCTGAAGGATGTCAAAACGCATGTTGCCGGGCTCCTGCACTGAACCCAGGTGGTTTTCTTTTGTCGCCCTGATAAAATCATCAACATGCTCTTTTTTAACGTGAACCGTGACAGTGGTTACAATCATCATCTTCTCCTTTCCTGCGCATCCAAAATCCATTATAATGAGAAAATTTCTTAATACAATAACTAAAACCCTATGGATTATTTTTGGATATTCGTCTTTTCTTTTTTTGTTGCTCTGACAGGAGCGCTCTCTCCGGGCCCTCTTCTTGCCGCCTGCATCTCTGAAAGCACGAAGCACGGTTTTAAGTCAGGCCCTCTGATGATACTGGGTCATGCCATTATCGAGATGCTGATGATCTGTTTTCTCCTCTTTGGTTTTGCCCAGTTTATCAATAATCCTCTTATCCTTAAAACAATCGGTGTCATCGGGGCTGTTATCCTCGTTTATTTCGGATCAAGCATGATCTTCTCTCTTCCCGGTCTTGTCCTAGACTTCAAGCCCAGGCCCAAAACATCGTCGAGCCTGATCATGCTTGGCATAACTCTCAGCCTTTCCAACCCATACTGGACGATCTGGTGGCTGACTTTTGGCTTCGGGCTTGTCCTCAGCGCTCAAAAAGCCGGAATAACAGCTGTCGGAGTGTTTTTCCTCGGCCATATCCTGGCTGACTTCCTCTGGTATAGCATTGTCTCTCTGACCATGAGCAAGGGGAAACGATTTCTCTCTTTAGGCCTCTATAAAACAATTATTTTTATCTGCGGGCTGGCTCTTATCGGATTCGGTATTGCCTTTGGTATCGCTTCTCTTTTAAAAAATTAATTCTTATCATCGTCCCTTTTTACTTCACTTTTGTAGATTTAACAAAAAATTAACACAGTATTCATAAGAGATTAATGCGTAAAACCTATAAAAAGTGACGAATCGAAATAAAAAGACTGGAATCTTCAACTCAGACACGTACATATTCAGAAGGAGGTGGTGGGCGTTTCGCTGTACGAAAGAATCTTCAGTGTGGAAAATAAATATCAATTTAACCTGTGAAAGGAGTCTAAAATGAAATCATTTGGTAAACTGATTGCTTTTTTATGTGTTCTTGCTTTTGTATCGCCAGCATTGGCCAGCGACAAGATCGTTATTGACGGGTCTACGACAGTCGGCCCTATTGCCAAGGCTTTTGCTGAGTATTACATGTCTCAAAATCCTGACGTTAACGTCACGGTCAGCGAATCCGGAAGCGGCAATGGAGCGAAAAGCCTTATCAACAGCGCCTGCGATATTGCTGACATGTCACGCTTCATGAAAGACAAGGAATTCGCTGCTGCTGTTGAGAACGGCGTTCTGCCTGTTGCTCATGTTGTCGCCATGGACGGCCTTCCAATCCTTGTTCATCCCAGCAATCCTGTTGATGAGCTCACGGTTGAGCAGGTCAGAAATATCTATCTTGGCAAGATCAAGAACTGGAAAGAGCTCGGCGGACCGGATATGAAAATCATCATGATCAGCCGAGATACGAACTCAGGAACATACGAGACTTTTGAGACCAAGGTCATGGAAAAGGAAAAAATTGCTGAAGGCGCAGAATATGTCGGCAGCAACGGAGCCGTCCGACAGAGAGTACAAAGCACACCAGCGGCTATCGGCTACGCCGGTCTTGGCTTTGTGGATGATACGGTAAAGGCTTTGAGGATCGACGGCATCGAGCCGACACCTCTCACGGTTGCATCAGGAAAATATCCGATTTCCAGACCACTTTTTATGTTTACCAACAATTATCCGAAGCTGGGAAGCCACCTGCATGCTTTTATATCGCTTTATCTGAGCCCAAAAGGACAGGAGATCATTGAGACAATCGGTTTTGTTCCTGTAACTCAGTATTAATTTAACTGTTTGTTAACTTTGGATTAACAGTATTTTAACAATTTAATTGTTTTATTTAGACAGCAACTTTTGATTATGTTTCAAAACACAAAAAATAAAAGAGAGAGTCTTCTTCTTAGTGAAAGAGCCCACCGTCTTCAACGTGTGGGCTCTTTCTTAGGTCAGGGATTTCTTTTTTTTATCACGTCGATTTCTACGCTTGCTGTTCTTTTTATTATTTTTTTCATTGCTAAAGATGCCTTGCCGTTTTTTCAGCTGGAAGGTTTCAGGGAATTTTTTACCAGCACACACTGGTATCCGTCAGCAGAAAAGCCTGAATTCGGAGTCATGGCCATATTTTACGGAAGCGCCATGGTCACTATTGGCGCTATTCTAGTAGCCGTGCCGTTGGGGATTTCTGCCGCTGTCTGTTTAAGCGATGTCCTTCCCTTTATTGTCAGGCAGTACGTTAAGCCTGTTATTGAGATACTGGCTGCTATTCCATCAGTTGCTTATGGCTTTTTTGCCCTTGTCGTTTTTGCGCCGACTCTTCAAAAACACGGAGGTCATCTCCTCTCTGTTGCCAGCTGGCTTATTCTGACCCCTCTTGCTGTCATTTTTATCATCGTTATCAGTGACCTGACAACAACACGTCTTTCCGATAAGGTCAGAAACCCGAGCCGACTAGCCATCATTATTTTTCTTGGAATATGTTTTGCCTGGGGTCTCTTTCAAATGAGCCACTATTTCAACGGGATAATCATCACAAGCGGAACAAACGCCCTCAATGTTTCCATCATTCTCGGGATCATGGCGCTTCCGACAGTCGTGAGCGTTTCTGAAGATGCTCTTCAGGCTGCTGGAAGAGAGCTGAGAGAAGGCAGTTACGCTCTTGGTGCAACACGTGCGGAAACGATTATAAGAACCATCATTCCTGCGGCCAGCAGCGGGATACTGGCCGCCACTATTCTTGGAGTCATGCGCGCTATCGGTGAGACAATGGTCGTCTGGATGGCTTCCGGCAACGCCGCCCAAGTCCCAAAGCCCTGGTATAATTTCCTTTCTCCTGTGAGAACTCTGACAGCAACGATCGCAGGAGACATGGGAGAGGCTGACCATGTCACCGGATCTTCCCGCTATCATGTCCTTTTTGCCATGGCGCTTTCCCTTCTTCTTTTTTCTTTTCTGGCCAATCTGGCCAGCGAATGGATCGTTGTGAGGGAACAAAAAAAACTCGGGAAATAAACAATGCGGCTTTCAACACGAAAACTTCTCGACCGATCATTTACAGGACTGGGATTTATATCCATTGTGATCATGACGGCCGCTCTTCTTTTTCTTCTGACGCCGATTTTCATACGCGGATCGCGTGCATTTCTATTTCGGGCGACCGTTGAGCATCGTCTTCTTATGCTCGAGAAATTCAAGCGCGGCAACCCGGAAAAAATCCAAATCGAAGTGGAACAAACCCAAAAGATGCGCCGGCCTGTTTATGACATGATGTCTCAATATGAAAAAGAAATAAGCCAGCTCAGCCGGCTTGAAAAAATGGAAAAGAAAAATCAGCTCAGAGAATTAAAAAAATATATTGAGAATCTTCTGGGACCTGCGCCCGGCGAGACCAGGCCGGTCCTCTGGAGGGACCAGTACGGACAGACCCGGTGGGAACGAGCTCTTGCGCACCTTCAAAAAGTCCTCTATAGAGAAAAATGGGATTATTCTGATCCAACAAAAATGGGACAAAAAATCCTTATCCCCAGAACCGAAGATTTTAAAGGAACCTCTCTTGAAAACCTCTTTCCCTATATTGAAAACAATCTGAAAAAAATGCTCAGCCCGCGCCTGACATTTTACTGGCGGTTTCTCACCGACAAATCCTACGACGCTCACTTTTTCGGCGGAATCTGGCCTGAGATGCTGGGAACGCTTTACCTGACTCTGGGAGCCATGATCTTCGCCATACCGATGGGAGTTATTGCGGCTATCTATTTAACAGAATATGCAAAACAGGGCACTGTTATCAGTGTTCTCCGCACATGCATCAGCACTCTCGCCGGCGTCCCCAGCATTGTTTTCGGCCTTTTCGGGCTGGCCTTTTTTATCAACACCATAAAGATTTCTGAATCAAAAAGTGTTCTGGCCGGCTCGATGACGCTGGCTCTTCTGATTCTGCCGACAGTTATCCGCGCATCTGAAGAAGCTATTCGCGCTGTTCCTGTCACATATAAGGAAGCAGCTCTCAGCCTTGGAGCCAGCAAATGGCACACTGTTCTTACCGTCATTCTTCCTGCCGCCCTTCCCGGAATACTGACAGGTATTGTCATCAGCATGGGCCGGGCTGCCGGAGAAACAGCTCCGATTATTTTTACAGCGGCGGTCAGTGTAGGAAAGCCTCTGAAACTTCTTGAGACTTTCACACAGCCTACACCCGCTTTACCCTGGAATATCTACAACCTGGCTACAGAACACGAAGCGGTTGATGAAATACGCCATGTTCAATTTGGCATGGTGCTGACACTTGTCCTCATGGTGCTTGTCCTCAACATGGCGGCTATTATCCTTAGGGCAAGAATCTCGAAAAAGTTGAAAGGATAAACGATCATGAAAGGTGCTCTTATGGAAAAAGAAGAAAAAAAAGATGTTTTGCTTGAGCCTCCGGAAGATCAACGCAAAAGAAACACGTCCGGTGAAGTTACGGATTTGAACGCATTAGCAGAAGGAAATGGAGAAGTTCATGTCCGAACAGAGGATTTCTCAATTTTTTACGGCACGAATGAAGCGGTCAAAAAAGTCAAAATGAACATCCCTTCAAAACATGTGACAGCGATCATCGGGCCAAGCGGGTGCGGGAAAAGCACATTTCTTCGAGCTATCAACAGAATGAACGATCTTATTCCGTCATGCTACACAAAAGGCAAGATGTATTTTGACGATCATGATATCTACAGCCAGAAAACCGACGTGGTGACTCTTCGAAGAAGAATAGGCATGGTTTTTCAAAAACCGAATCCTTTTCCTAAAAGTATTTTCGACAATATCGCCTACGGCCCACGCCTTCATGGAAACAAGAATAAAAACGAACTCTTTCAAATCGTTGAAAAAAGCCTGATGCACGCAGCCCTCTGGGATGAAGTCAAAGACAGGTTAAATGAGAATGCTCTTGGCCTTTCAGGAGGACAGCAGCAGCGCCTGTGCCTGGCCAGAACCATGGCGGTTGACCCGGAGATCCTTCTCATGGATGAGCCGACTTCTGCCCTTGATCCCAAGGCAACGGCAAAAATAGAAGACCTTATTGCGGAGCTCCGGGGAGAATACACGATCATCATCGTCACACATAATATGCAGCAGGCAGCACGTGTTTCTGACTATACGGCCTTTTTTTATGAAGGTATCCTTATCGAGTTCGGTGACACCAAAGAGCTTTTTCAAACTCCAAGAGAAAAACAAACAGAAGATTATATTACTGGACGTTTCGGTTAATCTACTTTATTAATAAAAGGAGAATAAAACAATGGCGGTTCACCTGCAAAGAGAAATTAAAAGATTAAAAGAGCTTATCTTCAATCTCATCTCACGCGTTGAGAACAATGTCAAACTCTCTGTCAAGTCTCTTAAAGACAGAGACAAGAAACTGGCTCAGCAAATCATTGATTCTGATGTAGAGATCGACCGGATGGAAGTGGATGTTGAAGAGGAATGCCTGAAGATCCTTGCTCTCCATCAGCCGGTTGCCATTGACTTGAGGTTGATCATTGCTTTCATGAAAATCAATAATGATCTGGAAAGAATCGGTGACCTTGCTGCCAATATTGCTGAAAGAGCCATATTTCTCAGTTCTCAGGTTGAGCCGAGCATGCTTATTGACTTCACTGATATGGCGGGAAAAGCCCAGATCATGCTTCGAAAAAGTCTGGATGCTCTTGTCAACTTCGACCTTAAAGAAGCCCGTCTGGTCTGCTCTTTGGATGATGAAGTGGACCAGATGTACAGGGAAATCCTGCGCAATATCAAGGAAGAAATCGAAAAAAATCCGTCTTATTCAGAAATCTACATTCAGCTTCTTTCTGTGGCCAGGCAGCTTGAACGCATCGCTGATCATGCGACAAACATCAGCGAAGATACGATTTATATGGTTGAAGGACACATCGTCCGGCACAGGGATAAGACCTGTCAGAGCATCGAATAACCATTCTGCCTCTCACAGTTTTTTCAATTCGGACGTACAATCATGTTTCTTCTGAGAAGAGAGCTGTGATTCCTTCGAGGTGAGAATCCGGAGCAGGATTTTCCGCATTCATCGCTTTTTCGTCTCTCTTTTGCAACAGGCAGGCATCCTGGCATATCCTCTGATTCAGCTCGATTATTCGATCGAAAATAAATCCCACCTGGACCAGCCGGCAGACAGGCTCGATCTGACCTTTTTCTGATGACACTATATCCTTAAGAAATTTTTCAAAAAGTGCAGAAAAATAATCTCTCTGCTCCCTGATAATTTCCTTCATATCAGATCTGCAGTTTAAAAAAAAGCTGATGCAAAGCTCCATATTCTTCAGGATAAGCGTTGACATAGAGGAAATCTCCCTGGGATAAAAAATCGGCGGCTGTGTAAAGAAATATATTCCGGCCTCAGCCACTTTAGCTATCTGAAAAGAGAGAATCTTGAGCTTGCTGTTCATGACCATCATGCTCAAAATCTCGTTAAGATCACCTGCTTTTGGCTGATAACAGCTGATCGTGTTCATACAGAGCTCATCAATGAGGCCGCAGGAAAGCGCAATGACAGGAAAATCCACATCGAGGACATGATGCAATCTGTCTTTCTCTCTGTTCAAAAACCCTTCGATCGATCCATGAGCGGCTTTTTCTATCCTGTTCGTATGACTGAGAAAAGACTGCTTAACCAGACTGAGCTTTTCCTGAAACATGCTGCCCCCTTGTATCATGATATGTTTTAACTGACAGAAGCCCCTTTTTCCCTGCCAGTGCTCAGTTTTTAAAATGGTCTAAAAAAAATAACAAAAAAAAATGCCAGCATGCTTATTCATAACATGCTGGCAGTTTTTCATATCAAACACGCTCGCTTTGTTAGAATTTGATCACGCAGTCAAGCTGAAGGACCTGCTGATCTTTATCGCTTGATATCCTCTGGATATCATAGTAGTCAAGGCCAAGGATCACATTCTTGGCAACAGCGTATTCCACGATGAACTCATAACCCTTGATGTCGGTCTTTCCGCTGAAAGCATCGCTGTCAGGAAATATATCCAGCCAGGCGTCTTTTTCCAGCTCACGGTAGTTAACAGCCACCTGCCATGTGCCCGGATCTTTGATTTTCTTGCTTCCTATAGCTGCAAGAATAAGATAACCGTCTTCACTGACATCATCATTTTTGATGTACTCGCCGCCGACTTTGAACATATAATCTTTTCCGTCGCCGCCCGCAAAACCGTATTCGATAACGCCGGTCAGGCCGTAGGAATTATAATCATAGACAAGGCCTTCATCATCATCGACCGTGTTCGTGCCGCCGCCTTCGTAAAAAGAATTGCCTTCAAGGTTGGTAAAAGAATAGTAGGCAACAGCCAACTTGTATTTAATCGCGTCAGCCTTGCCGCTGATACCAGCCTGTATAGGGAACATAAAAGGATCATCTTCGGTTGAGGAGTATTCATCAAGCCAGAAAATACCGCCCTGTGCGTAGATCTCGACATCCGGGGCAACTTCTCCGCCTAACCAGATATGCTGCCCTTCAAAGTTGATGTCACCGTCAAAAAGAAGGTCTTTTGCCAGGGTAAGATAATTGGAAGGCTTTCCGAATTTGCCAAGAGTCAGCTTAACAGGGTCTGACGGCTTCCATTCGAAATACGCCAGGTCAAGGGCTATGCCCTTTGTGGAAAAGTTGTCATCCATAGTCTCGTTGGTCGAGCGCGGGTCATCTCCGCCGCTTGCCAGCCCTGCAACGACCTTCAACTGCTCTGTGATCTCCGTCTCGAATCCGAAGCGGAAGCGGATCCTTTCCCTGCTTCTCGTCTCTTTGTCGGTCTCTTCCTGAGTCTGATATCTGAGGCGCAGGTCTCCCTTGAATTTCGTGTTTTCATAGAAATCAGCAAAGACCGGGGTTACAAAGCCTGTAATGAAAATGGCT